>JAZQDF010000322.1:0-5716 GCA_045546635.1 Eubacteriales bacterium | reverse complement strand
CTTGTTTGGCATTCGGGATACAATCTCTACTAATTACACTTGTTGTGCTGTATGCACGTTCCATCTTCTCGCCGGGCAATATACCGTCAGGGAAGTCGGAGGGCCAAGCGGTCTTAGGAAGACAATGACTAGACCCAACTCCTTGCCTCACAGAACGACATGGCTACGAAACGACTTCTTGTTTGGCATTCGGGATACAATCTCTACTAATTACACTTGTTGTGCTGTATGCACGTTCCATCTTCTCGCCGGGCAATATACCGTCAGGGGCGGTATGCACCAAAACCTATCATATCGAAGCACCGTTTTGCGGTGCTTTTCTTTTTTGCAGCCTTGATTTTCTTCTTTTTTTCTTGTCAGCAATGCCAAAAACCGCATTTTTTCTACAATAAATTGTAATAAAATATAAGCACAGGATGGCTTTTCTTCCTTTTTTGAGGGTGAAAAAACCTGCAAATTGCTGACGGATGGATTTGAAAAACTGTCATTTTTCGTTTTAAACAAGGATATTTTATTCAAAATATGACTTTTTAAATGCCTGATTCTTCATTTTTGCGAAGCTGATTCTGTATCGGATTTGTATCACAACCATAAAAAATCCTCAAAGAAAATATACAAAAGTATATATAATGTAAATTATTTGGTCTTTTTTTGCGTTTTTTCGTCAAATTGACCAAAAAAGTGTAATAAGTTTTGTATAATCGTACCACGAAAAATCCGTCCATTTCTATTGACAACATTTTTTCGCGGTGCTAAAATATTATATTATTATTAAATGCATCCGCATCAATAATTTATAAAAAGCTTGAGTTGTCATCACCGTTACATCTGAAGGGGGCTCATCCCATGCGGAATGACAACTATTTTTATTTTTATCTAAATTTGTTTCTCAAAAACTGAGGAGGTTATTTTTCGTGCGTAGAAATGCAATAGCTTGTCTGATACTTTGTCTGTGCCTTGTGTGTCTTGCCGTATCGCTTATAGGATGCAGCGACAGCACAAGAACCTTTGAGGACAGGGTAAAGGTTATTTATCAGCTGGAGGGCGGAATTTATCAGAACTGTGAGCAGCCCGTTATCCAGTATTACGATTTTGAAGGTGAGGGCGGACATCTTATCAAAGAGCTTTCATCCTTCTCAAAGCAGGAGATCATCCGTACGGGCTACAGCCTTGAGGGCTGGTACACCAAAAAGGTTGTTGACGGTGACAGCGTAACCTACGAGAATAAGTGGGATTTTGAAAAGGATAAGGTAGACGCCGATGGCGTAACGCTTTATGCGAAATGGAAGAAGAATATCATCTATACCTACGAGGTATGCTACCGTGACGAGAAGGATCAGTCGGTTCACTCTCTCGGCAGCTACGAGGTAAACGAGGGTGACACCTTCAATGACTTCTATGTTTCCTACTTCGGAAACAAGCGCTTCGGCTACACGGCACTCGACGGCATCTATGACGAGAACGATGAGCCCTGGAACGCAGGCTTCACTCATCCGGGAGGAGAAACCGATACAGCCGTGCGTGTTTTCCTTCACTACATAGAGGGTGACTTCGTGCTTGTGGATTCGCCACGTAAGCTGCTTGCCAACAAGAATAAAAACCTTTATTTCACCTGTGATATAGACTTCGAGGGCGAGGCGTTCTCGGGATTCGGTGATTACAAGGGAATTATAAAGGGCAACGGCTTTACCATCAAGAACTTCACACTCTCTTACGATAACAGTAAGAACGGTCTTATCACAGACCCCGACCTAAGCACCGAGGGAGGCATCCTTTGCATCAGCCTGTTCGGTTCACTTAAGAACGCTACGGTCAGCGATCTTAATTTCTCGGACTTCACGGTTGATATCAATGCCGGATACCCAGGTACCAAGCTTATTATGGTAGCTCCTCTCGTTATGAAGATTGAGAACAGTAAGCTTAAAGGTCTGACGGTTTCAAACGCTACCGTCACCTGCTCTCAGCTGCCAAACGGCTTTGACAAGGAGTCCTCGCTGATCGTTATCGAGGATAAGGCAGTTTATTTCATTCCCGAGGGCGACGGCTCGGAGATAACCGACGTTACGGTAAATATGCTCGACAAAACAAACGAGCCTTAAGATAGAATAATCAAAGGAGATTTTAGATATGAAAGATTTTTTCACTAACTTATGGTCGAAGATTGCCAGCAAGGCATTCTGGAAAAAATGGTGGCCTGTTGCCGCCGCAGCAGTAGCGGTTATCGCTATAGTAGTAACCCTCATTATCGTTTTCGGCAAGGATGAGGATAAGACCGCATATAACAATGAAACCGATCCGTTGGTATTCGCTACCCTCGAGGTCGATAAGGTATTCAACCCCTTCTTCTCCACCTCTGCAACCGACAGCAGCGTGGTAGGTATGACCCAGATCGGTATGCTGTCCAACGATAAGGACGGTAAGTATACCTACGGTGACGACGAGGCAGCCGTTACCAAGGATCTTCAGATTATCACCAAGGGCACCGAGGACGTGGATCAGACCACAACCTATTATTTCGTTCTTAAGAACAACGTTCGCTTCTCGAACGGCTCTTATCTTACCATTAAGGACGTTCTTTTCAATCTCTACGTATATCTCGATCCCGCATATACAGGCTCCAGCACCATCTATTCCACCGATATCGTAGGTCTTAAGGCTTACCGCACACAGACCGAGAACGAGAAGGAGCAGGATGCCTTTATGCTTCAGTTCCAGACCGATGCTACCGCACGTATTGACGCCCTTGTTGATGCGTCAGCCGATATCTTCTCCGAGGATGAGAACGGTAATCTTGACAGCGACGACTTCAAGGCAAAGCTTGAGGAGTATTCCGAAAACGGTCCTGCCTACGCTCATCTTGTAGAGGACTATGAAAAGGCACTTGAGCTCTTCAGAGAGGAGCTTAACAACGACTGGTCCAACTCGCTTAACTCCTACGATCAGATCAGCTTCTCGGATAAGGAGGGAACAGTATACAAGAACCTTCTTACCACCGACGTTGAGGCATTCCTCTACAACGAGGGCTGGATCGTATGGAACAGAAACGACGGTAAGCTTGAATACAACGCCGACGTTAAGGAGAACGTGCTTAGCTGGAGCAAGGAGCGTGCCATCGAGTTTGTTTATAACGCAAACATTCCTCACGATATCTCTACCGTTATTCAGTATTGGGCAACCGCCTCTACTCTTAACAGCTATCTTACCAACGTAGCTATGGAAAACTACTTCCAGAACGCTACTATTAAGTTCCCCAACATCTCGGGCATCAAGTTTGCTAATATGGAAGCTCCCGTTACCGTAAACGGCGTGGAATATCCCGTACCTACATATTCCGCAGACGGTCAGGCAGAGAGCCACGAGGTTCTCTCCATCACCATTCATGACGTTGACCCCAAGGCTATCTGGAACTTTGCATTCAGCGTAGCTCCTATGTACTACTACTCCGATCAGGAGCATATCGAGGCATTTGACTTCGTTTCAAACTTCGGCGTTGAGCGTGGTTCTCAGAGCTTTATGGAAAACGTAGTTAAGAACCCCTCGAAGCTTGGCGTTCCCGTTGGTGCAGGTCCTTACGCAGCAAGTAAGTCCAGTGGCGGTCTTGAAGGTATCGGTGCAGGTGATTTCTACGATAAGGGCGTTATCTACTTTGAGCGTAATCCCTATTACATTATGGGACCCGCAACTATCAAAAAGGTTCGTTATCAGGTAGTATCCTCTACTCAGATGCTTAATGCTCTTTACAACAAGGAGATCGACTTTGCAGAGCCTAACGCAAATCCCGAGACCATAGACGAGCTTGACGGCAAGAAGGATCAGGGCATCGGTAACCAGTCCATCCAGACCGCAGGCTACGGATATATCGGCATCAATGCAGGTAAGGTTCCTGATATGGCGGTTCGTCAGGCTATTATGCACACCATCAATACCCAGGAGTGTGTAGACTACTACGAAACCACAGCTCAGGCTATCTACCGTTCTATGTCCAAGTCCAGCTGGGCTTATCCCAACAAGGCAACCGCATACTATCCTTACATCGGTGGCAAGGTGCCAGAGGATCTCTCGGTCGTAAACCCCGCTTACCGTGACTACGTTTTAGCTTGCGGCAAGAAGGCTGGCGATACCTTTACAAAGGAGGAGCAGCAGGCGTTCATCACCTCTCTCGTAGAGGGTGCAGGCTATACTCTTGATGCTAACGGTGTATATGTAAAGGGCAACCATACTCTCAAGTATACCTTCACCATCGCAGGCGAGGAGACCGACCATCCCGCTTGGCAGGCTATGTGGCACGCAGGTGAGTTCCTTAACGAGGTTGGCTTCCAGGTAAACGTTACCACCGACGCTAACGCTCTTAAGAAGCTTTCCACAGGTGACCTTACCGTATGGGCGGCTGCTTGGGGCTCTACCATTGACCCCGATATGTATCAGGTATATCACATCGACTCCAACGCATCCTCAACTCTTAACTGGGGATATAAGCAGATCAAGCTTAACGTAGGCGGTAAGTACGATGCAGAGAAGGCTCTTATTGAGGAGCTCTCCGAGATCATCGACGAGGCTCGTAAGACACTCGACGACACTCCCGAGGGTAAGGCAATCCGTGCAAACCTTTATTCTCAGGCTCTTGATATCGTAATGCAGCTTGCTATCGAGCTTCCCACATACCAGAGAGACGACCTGTTCGCATTCAACACCGAGAAGATCGACGTTGACTCTCTTACTCCCGAGAGCGAGCTTTCTCCCTACTGCGGTCTTACCAACGATCTGCATAAGGTTTCTCTCAACCTCGAGCGCTGATGCTCGCAGAGTCGTGTTTCATTTATTAAATAAGAAAAGAAGAAAAAATGTTTAAATATATTGTAAAACGATTGCTGATCTCTCTCCTCATACTTTTCGGCGTATCGATCATCATCTATACGATGGTGCGTCTGATGCCCAACGACTATGTGGATCTGAAGTTCGCAACACAGCTCCAGACGGGTGCCATAAAGCAAGAGGACGTGGACCATTTCAAGGAGCTGTACGGAATAGGTGATTCCTCATTCAAGGGAATTGCCAGCGGTTATTTCAACTGGATAACCAAGCTGCTGCAGGGTGACCTTGGAAATTCCTTTAAATATGATAAGCCTGTGGCTCAGGTCATCGGTGAAAATATGTGGATTTCCTTCGCCATCGCAGCGGTGGCAACGGTGCTTCAGTTCCTGATTGCCATCCCCCTCGGCATTTCAAGTGCCACTCATCAGTATTCTGTAAGGGACTACGCCGTCACCGTGTTTACGATGATAGGTCTGTCGCTTCCTACATATTTCTTTGCCGCCATTGTTATCAAGGTCTTTGCCGTAGATCTCGGCTGGCTTCCTGCAAACGGACTTATCGACGCTACGAAGGACTATGCCGACAGCTTTGCAGGCGGATTTGAGAAATTCCTCGATATCATTCAGCATCTTATCCTTCCCATTTTCGTAAGCGTAATTCTTTCGATCGGCGGACTTATGCGTTACACGCGTACCAACACCCTCGAGGTTCTCGGTGCGGACTATATCCGTACTGCAAGAGCAAAGGGTCTGTCTGAAAACAAGGTTATTTACGTTCACGCATTCCGTAATACTATGATACCGCTTATGACCCTTCTTGCAGGAATTCTTCCGTCTCTGTTCGGAGGCGCGATGATAACAGAGGAGGTATTTGCGATAGACGGTATCGGACGTCTTGCATACAA
>JAZQDF010000321.1:0-5708 GCA_045546635.1 Eubacteriales bacterium | reverse complement strand
GGTTGATCCCACCGACGCGTATCAGTTCACCCAGGTTAATAACGGCAACGCCATCTCGATGCCCTTTGCTAAGGGCTGGGGCTGGGGCTGTGAGCTTAATCTTCAGTACGTCTTCGAGAAGCTCTTTGTGTCTGAATGGGGACTTGGTTATCCTCGCGAGAGAGCCGTTCCCGAGCAGAGAAACAAGAAGATTCTTGACGAGGTAAAGAAGGTAACTCATACCGATATAGTCTATATCCTTGAGAACCTGGATCGTGAGCTTACTGTTGGAGCTCTCTCGGGCAAAAGATTCAAGGAATACTTCTTTGCTAACTGTAAGGATGAGAGAATTGCAAAGGCTGTGAGAGCTCTCATCGGCGAATAATTTATCCGATTTTATCACATAAACACATATTATTTCGGTGCATCTCCTGTTGTTTAGACATTCGGTTTTGCACCGAAATTTGTCAATAATGCAAACTATAGGTGTCATAATACGACATATCAACCCATAAAATGACGAAAAAGCAAATAAAATCCGAATTCAAAAAAGTAAAAAAAGCAGCACGGGTTGATTACCGTATTCAACTCGCTCGGGCAGAGGAGGAATATAGGGAAAGGGTACAGGAGGCAGAGACTTTATACAATGCTTCTCTTGATGAATTTTACCGTGCTCGCGGTAAGAAGGCCCCTGTTAATCCGCCGAAACGATCTGTTCTTGAGGAGATCGGCAACTCTATAACTCACGGCCTCGGTGCCGTCTTCGCCATAATTGCTTATATCCTTATGCTTATGTCTGCTGACACAAGGATAGAGTATGTCTGTGCCACTATTTATTTTCTCGGCCAGTTTATTCTCTTTATATCAAGCTGCCTTTACCACGCTTTCGCACACGGCAGCGGGGTAAAACGACTCTTCCACCGTTTTGATTACTGCTCAATATATCTGCTTATCGGTGCAACCTTTGCCCCGGTCCTCCTATGCTTCTTTGGCGATATATTCGGCTATGTTTTCTTCGGCATTCAATGGGCAATTATAGCAACAGGCATCACCTTTGTCGGCGTTTTTGGCCCATCAAGGCTCAGCTTTCTTCATATTCCGCTCTATATTCTTCTCGGTTGGAGTGCACTGATGCTTATCCCGGGTATTATCGGTGTAAGTCTGCCCCTTGCCCTGTGGATACTTGGCGGAGGAATTATTTATACCTTAGGCATTATTCCGTTTCTCCTTCGCACACGCGTCAGTCATTTTATCTGGCATTTCTTTGTTCTCGCAGGTGCGGTGGTACAATGGATAGGCATTTATATTTACATTTTCAAAAATTAAGATTGGAGACCGCTTATGACCTTTATGCAAAAGCTTGCGGAGGGATGTATGCCCTTCCTTTATTTTCTTGAGAGTATACGCAACCCCTTTTTTGATTGTTTTTTCGGGCTTATTACCCATCTTGGTGAGGAGACCTTTTTCCTCGTTATTGCTATTCTTTTCTTCTGGTGCATAAATAAGAGAGAAGGATACTTTATTCTTCTCACCGGACTTATCGGTACTGTTGTTAATCAGATGGCCAAGCTTTTCTTCCGCATCCCACGCCCCTGGGTGTTAGATCCGGATTTTGAGATAGTTGAGGCGGCACGCGAGGAGGCTACGGGATACTCCTTCCCCTCGGGACATACGCAGAATATTGCAGGTACGTATGGTGCAATTTCTGCACATAATCCTAAAAAATGGAAGACTGTGCTTTGTGTCAGCATCATAGTACTCGTCGCATTTTCCAGAATGTATCTCGGCGTCCATACCCCTCTTGACGTTATAGCTTCGCTTATTGTGGCACTTTTGCTCATTCTTGCCCTTCGTCCCGCCTTCGCGACGGAGGAGAGCTTTAAGAAGAGTATGCCCTGGATCGTGGTCGGTTCGGTTGTCCTTTCGATAGGATTTCTCGCATACGTCCTGGGACTTTCCGGCGTTTCCTTCCTTGATCCTCATAATTACCAGAGCGGTCTTAAGAACGCCTGCACCCTTCTCGGCTGTACCGCAGGACTGATTCTCGTTTACTTCGTTGACTCTAAATTTATCCATTTTGATACCAAGGCACGCTGGTATGCCCAGATCCTGAAGCTTGTTGGCGGCCTTGCCGGTGTTCTTATTATTAAGTCGGGGCTGAGTGCTCCTCTGACCGCCCTCTTTGGCAACGAATTCATTGCCCGTTCGGTTCGGTATTTTCTCATCGTAGCCTTCGCAGGTGCGGTCTGGCCTCTTACGTTCAAGTGGTTCGGAAACCTCAGGATCGGACTCCTCGAGAGTCTTTCTAACTATACTCGCGAGAAGCTTCAGCGTCACTTTAAGAAGGCAAAATGATTTTTTTCAGACCCGACGATCGTCGGGTCCGTTTTTTTGCCAAAAAGGTCTTTACAATTTTAAATATTTATGTTATAATATACTGATTAAATATGTAATCGGCTTAGAAAGGCGTAAAATATATGAAATGCCCACTTTGTAACAATTCGGATTCAAGAGTTCTCGATTCTCGTCCCATCGACGACGGTGCCAGCATAAAGCGACGCCGCGAGTGTCCCGCCTGCGGTAAGAGATTTACCACCTACGAGGTTGTGGATACCGTTCCCATTGCCGTTATCAAGCGTGACGGCAGACGTGAATTCTTTGACAAGCATAAGCTTGTTCGCGGTATCAGGATCGCCTGCCAGAAGCGTTCTGTGGATGCCGAGGCTATTGCAAATTCCATAGAGCAGGAGCTTATGAACGAGATCGTCACCGAGATCTCCTCCAGCGAGATCGGAGAGCGTGTGCTTGCCCGTCTCAGAGAGTGTGACATCGTGGCATATATTCGCTTTGCCTCGATATACCGCGATTTCCAGGATATCGATTCCTTCACTGCCGAGCTGAAAAGCCTGTCAAAAAAGCCGAGAAGGAAGCCCGCTACCACTAATACGGAGGATAAAAAATGATTAAATCAATGACCGCCTTTGGCAGAGCAAAGCGTCAGGGCGAGATAAAGGATATAACCATTGAGATCAAGAGTGTGAATTCACGCTTCTTTGACTGCAACGTAAAGCTTCCGAGAGCCTATATCTTCCTTGAGGAGCGTATTAAGGAGCACGTTCGTAAGAACGCGGTAGGCAGGGCGAAGGTCGACGTTTTTGTTACCGTCGATAATCACAAGACTACAAATCTTAGCGTCGGCATCGATCTTGACTATGCCGGAAGCTACATCGAGGCACTTAAAACTCTCCGCGACGAATTCTCGCTCACCGACGATATCAGCGTTATGACTGTTGCCCGAAACCAGGATGTCTTCACCTATGATAGAGCAGAGGAGGACCTGGAGGCAGAGTGGGAGCTTTTCCGTTCCGTTCTTGACGAGGCAATTCTCGGATATACCGAAATGCGTGAGCGTGAGGGTGCCAAGGCTGAGGCGGATATCAAGGCGAAGATAGAGCAGGTTCGCTCTTACGCCGACGAGGTGGAGAGGATCTCTCTGGAGGATACCGTTGGTTACCGTGATAAGCTGGAGGCCAGGATACGTGCCATTCTTGACGATGCCAGCATTTCTCCCGACGAGAACCGCCTGCTGACCGAGTGTGCCATCTGGGCGGACAAGATCGCGATCGACGAGGAGCTTGTAAGGCTTCGTTCACACTTCGGTGCCTTCTACGATATTATCGCATCCTCCGAGCCCTCGGGCAGAAAGCTTGATTTTCTTATGCAGGAGCTTAACCGCGAGACAAACACCATCGGCTCCAAGGCTAATAATGCCCGCATCGCCCGTATCGTTGTCAATATGAAGGGCGAGCTTGAAAAGATACGCGAGCAGATACAGAATATAGAATAAATTTGGCTATCTGCTGTGGGCGTCTTGCCCATCTGTGTTTTTCTCGGGCTGACGGCAAGCTGCTTTCGAAACCGCCTCACCCATAAAAAAGCTTATTTATAAAAGAGGGTTTTTATGAAATTTATTAATATTGGCTTTGGCAATATGGTATCGGCAGGACGCATCGTAGCGATCGCGTCTCCCGATTCCGAGCCTATCAAGAGGCTCGTCCGTGACGCAAAGGAGGACGGCCGCGTTATCGACGTCTCCTGTGGCAGGCGTACAAGGTCGGTTATTATCACCGATTCCGAGCACGTTATTCTGTCTGCCATCCAGACCGAAACCATCACAAACCGTCTTACCGACGATTCGTCGGAGGACACCGATGAGGATGAGGAATGATCATCCCATAAACGCATATTATTTTAGTTAATTTTTGAAGCCGAAAGGCAGAATGGAGAATAAAAATGATTTATCCAACCGTAAAACAGCTTACCAATGATGAGTTCAATCGCTACGAGCTTGTTATCGGCGTTGCAAAGTGTGCACGCATCGTTACCGATGAGTACATCGAGATGAGAGCGAAGGCACAGAAGATGATCGACAATCACGAAACCGAGAAGCCTCTTGCGGCTCTCATCGATCCTGAGTATAAGGATCAGAAGGCGGTTAAGATCGCTATTGCAAAGCTTCAGTCGGGCCGCTTTAAGATGAAGCGTTCTGAGGGCTGATAATTTTTGAAATAATCACAAGGAAAAGAGGTGGACTGTGTGTATTGTGAGGTATATCTTTTTGATGCTCCATATCATATAGACCGCCCCTTTGACTATTTATGCGGTGATGATCTCCGCCCGGGTGACATCGTAAAGGTTCCCTTCGGCAGGGCAAACAGGCTTCGCCTGGCCGCCGTTACTAAGGTAAAGAATATAAGCTCCAGCGAGGGACTTAAGAGCGTGCACTCGGTTATCGACCGCCGCTTCTCGCTTAATGAGGAGCTGCTTAGCCTCTGCTTGTTTATGAAGGGGCATACCCTCTGTACCTTTGGCGAGGCAGTGCGTTGCCTTATTCCTGCAGGTGCACTCTCCGACGTGCCGAATGTCAGGGTGCGTAAGAGCTGTACGCTGATGCTTTCCGCCGAGGAGTGCGACGCTCTCCTTGCCGCAAAGGGCAGGGCAGGCATCCGAAGCGAGGGGCAACGCTTGATTATTGACTACCTTCGGGACATCGGTACTGCCGATATCGAGCTTCTTCGTGCTATGCCGGGGGTGTCTTACGCCAACATATCTGCTCTTCGGGATAAAGGGATAATCAAGATCCTTGAGTCCGAGAGTCTGCGTAATCCTTATGCTGAATATGCCAGAATAAGAAATACCGCACCCATCGAGCTTAGCTCTGCACAGACCGCGGCATACGATACTATCGAGTCCGAGCTTCTCTCGGCCGAGGCACGTGCCGTCCTTCTTTTCGGTGTGACGGGCAGCGGCAAGACGAAGGTTATTATGAAGGCTATCGACAGGACGCTGGCAGAGGGACGCACCGTTATTATGCTGGTTCCCGAGATCGCTCTTACACCTCAGACGGTGAACATCTTCTGCACCAGATACGGTGAGAGGGTTGCCGTCATACATTCCTCGCTCTCCCAGGGCGAGCGTTTTGACGCCTGGCGAAGAATAAAGCGTGGTGACGTAGATCTGGTTATCGGTACACGCTCGGCAATTTTTGCTCCTCTTACCAATATCGGTATGATAGTCATCGACGAGGAGCACGAACACACCTATCAATCCGACCACCGCCCCTGCTACGACGCGCGGGAAATCGCGTGGAAGCGGGCGGAGACCCACGGCGCGGTGCTGATTCTGGGCAGCGCGACGCCGTCCATTTCGTCCTATATGCGCGCCATGCC
>JAZQDF010000320.1:0-3420 GCA_045546635.1 Eubacteriales bacterium | reverse complement strand
CCGCAGGAGGGACAGCTCTCGGGCATTGCGAACACCTGCTCGCTGCCATCTCTTCTCTCGGGGATAGAGCGGATAATCTCGGGAATAATCTCTCCCGCCTTACGCAGCAGGACCGTATCTCCGATCCTGATATCACGCTCGCTGATAAACTGTGCGTTATGAAGGGTGGCTCTTGAAACGGTAGTGCCCGCAAGTCTTACGGGCTCGAGATTTGCGGTAGGAGTGAGCACACCCGTACGGCCAACCTGGATATCAATGGAAATAAGCTTGGTTTCCTTCTCCTCGGGAGGATACTTATAGGCTACGGCCCATTTTGGCGTGCTTGTTCCCTCACCTACGGTAATACGGGCGTCAAGGCTGTTAAGCTTAACCACCGCACCGTCCATATCGAAGGGCAGCTCGTCACGGTGCTCGCCAAGATAGGTAATATGCTCCGCCACAGCGTCGTATCCGCGGGCAGAAATTCTGTGAGATACGGTAGTGAAGCCAAGCTCGTCAAGCCTGTCAAGCGTTTCTATATGAGTTCCCGCAACTCTGCCGTCGGTATAAAGCTCGCCCTCCTGAAGATTGAAGACAAGTATCTCAAGCCTTCTTGAAGCGGCGATCTTGGGATCAAGCTGTCGCAGAGAGCCCGCCGCGGCATTTCTCGGATTAGCAAACAGGGGCTGGCCCGCCGCCTCTCTTACGGCGTTAAGCTCGCCGAAGACCCTCTTCGGCATATAGACCTCACCTCTGACGCAGAGATACGGAATAGGCTCGTTAAGCTTTAGGGGAATGGACTTCACCGTCTTAAGATTCTCGGTAACGTCCTCGCCGACCTCACCGTCACCGCGGGTAGCACCCTTGACGAATATGCCGTCGCGGTAGATAAGCGATACCGAGAGTCCGTCTATCTTCGGCTCTACCGAATACTCGGCTACACCGCCGAGGGCATCGTCCATACGGTCGGTAAAGTCGCGAAGCTCCTCAAAGGAAAATACGTCGGTAAGGCTTCCCATCCTGACGGTGTGGGTATATTTCTCAAAGCGGTCGAGTGCCCTGCCTCCTACACGGACGGTGGGAGAATCGGGAGTCTTTATCTCGGGATATTCCTCCTCAAGCAGGGTCAGCTCGCGGAACATCATATCGTACTCGTAGTCGGATATTTCGGGGGCGTCGTTCTCGTAATACAGCCTTGAATTATATATAATTTTCTCGCGTAGCTCCTCGGCACGCACTCTTGCTTCCTGAAGTGTCATTATCGGGGCTTCCTTCCTTACAAAATACCGGTAATATTTTACCACGAACGGATGAATTTGTCAAGGCAGACTTTTGCTTCTACGCCGTCATTTTATTTTTGAATTCATCCGATTTTCTTTATGCACCGTTTCGAGCTGCTTCGCCCGTATTTTTGGTAAAATGAATAAAAATTGGGGATTGACATTCACCAAAATTAGAGTATAATAATTTTATAACTGATTTATACATTCGGCATTACGGCTCAAAAAGGAATCATTATGAAAAAAGTCATCCCTGATATAAAGAATCTTCTGTTTATGCACCTCGGTATACTTCTGCTGTCGACGGGAGTATATTTCTTCAAAAATCCAAACGGCTTTGCCACGGGTGGAGTCAGCGGTATTGCCATTATCATATCCAACGTCTTTCCGAACGTATCGCCCGCACTCTGTATGCTGGTCATAAACTCGCTGCTTCTTGTTGTGGGTGTTCTCGTGCTTGGTAAGGAGTGTGGCGGACTTACGATTTACTGCTCGCTCGCCTACTCCCTGACCACCTGGATATTAGAGCAGCTGATACCTCTTTCCGAGCCGCTTACCGACTATCCCCTGCTTGAGCTGATATACGCCGTACTGCTTACGGGTATCGGATCGGCTATCATCTTCAAATGCAAGGCATCCTCGGGCGGAACCGATATTGTTGCCCTTATACTGAAAAAGCACACACATATGAACGTCGGCACAGCCCTGCTCTGCTCGGACTTTATTATCGCGGCGGCAACCTTTATTAAATGGAACGCAGAGGGAGGAATCGGCTTTGATGCACAGACGGGACTGTTTACGATGCTCGGTCTGTTTGCTAAGGTGTTCGTGGTGGACGATATTATCGACTCCATCAATCTATGCAAGGCATTTACCATTATCACCACAAAGCCCGATGAGATAAACGAATACATAACCAGCGACATTCACCACGGTGCCACCATCTATCCCGCAAAGGGTGCGTATACGGGAACCGACAAGACCGTTATCGTCACAGTATGCCGCAGATCCGAGGCCATAAGACTTCGCCGCAAGGTGCAGGAGATAGATCCCCACGCATTTATCATAATTACCAAAACCAGCGAAATTATGGGCAAGGGCTTCAGGGACAACGTAAATTGATAGAACGAAAAAACAAACGAAAAAGAGAAAACCGAAGGCTTTGACCTTAATTTTCTCTTGAAGCTTATAGTATTTGAGGCAGAGGCACTTTTCCGTGCCCCTGCCTTTTTTCATTCGGTTATGCCTGAATTCCAATATATTCTTCAAATGCTTAAGTGTATTTTCTTTCATACACGATTCCTTTCGTGCCTTTTAACAATTATATCATACCTACGGCAAAGATTTAGCAAAGCATTGATCTGCGGTTTTGAAAAACGGGACAGATAAGCATTCTGCCCCGTTTTATCTTTAGTTTTTCATATATTTTTCAAGTGCGGCAAGCTTTACCGCCAGGACGAGAATTTCGGTCGCAACCCTTACCTCATCGTCGCTGGGATAGGTGGGTGCGATACGCAGATTTTTATCCTCGGGATCTATGCCGTAGGGATAAGTGGCACCGACCGCAGTCAGCGTAACGCCCGCCTCCTCCATAAGAGCGTACACACGCTTTGCCGTTCCCGGAAGAACGTTAAGATTGACGAAATAACCGCCGTTCGGCTCCGACCATTCGGCAATACCAAGACCGCGAAGGCTTGAAAGAGCCGACAGGGTTATATCAAACTTTCTGCCGATAAACTCGGCGAGGATCCTCATATGATTATCAAGGGTTGCCCTGTCCTTGAAATAGGTTGTATGACGAAGCTGATTAAGCTTATCGTATCCGATAGTCTGCACGCCGAGGAACTGGGCTATATGATCAAGGTTGGCCGGAGAAGCAGCAAGCATAGCCACACCTCCGCCCGGGAAGGTGATCTTGGAGGTGGAGGCAAAGTAGAAGATACGGTCAAGATTGCCGTACCGTTCCGCCTCGGTGAATATATCAAGAAGCTGATCGCATTCACCTCTGAAATTATGAACCGCATAGGCGTTGTCCCACATAATCCGGAAGTCGTCTGCTCCGCATTCCATAGCGGCAAGGCGGCGTACCGTCTCGTCGGAATAGGTATTACCGGTAGGATTGGAATACTTAGGAACGCACCAGATACCCTTTACCGTAGGA
>JAZQDF010000319.1:0-12629 GCA_045546635.1 Eubacteriales bacterium | reverse complement strand
ATGACCTTACAATGCTTACAGCCTACTGTGCGGGCTGGTCACTCAAGCAGCCCATTCAGCAAGGCCTCGGCGGCGTTACGGGCAAGATTACCCCAGCACCTGCAAAGCACCTTGCAACTCTCTCCAACCAGATGGTAAACTTCCTCGGTATTATGCAGAACGAGTGGGCGGGTGCCCAGGCCTTCTCCTCCTTCGATACCTATCTTGCTCCCTTCGTAAAGGTGGACAACCTTACCTACGATCAGACCAAGAAGTGCATCGAGTCCTTTATCTACGGCGTAAATACTCCCTCCCGCTGGGGAACCCAGGCTCCCTTCTCCAACATCACTCTCGACTGGACCGTGCCCGAGGATCTTAAGAACCTTCCCGCTATCGTAGGCGGCAAGGAGATGGACTTTACCTACGGTGACTGTAAGGCCGAGATGGATATGATAAACCGTGCCTTCATCGAGACGATGATCGAGGGTGACTACAACGGCCGCGGCTTCCAGTATCCTATTCCCACCTATTCCATCACACGCGACTTTGACTGGTCGGAGACCGAGAACAACAGGCTTCTCTTTGAGATGACCGCAAAGTACGGCACACCCTATTTCTCAAACTACATCAACAGCGATATGGAGCCCAGCGACGTAAGATCTATGTGCTGCAGACTCCGTCTTGACCTTCGTGAGCTGCGTAAAAAGTCGGGCGGCTTCTTCGGTAGCGGCGAGTCCACCGGCTCTATCGGTGTTGTTACCGTAAATATGCCCAGAATCGCATATCTTGCCGAGGATGAGGCTGATTTCTATAAGCGTCTTGACCGCATTCTCGACATTTCGGCACGCTCGCTGAAGATAAAGCGTGAGGTTATTACCAAGCTTATGGGCGAGGGACTTTATCCTTATACAAAGCGTTATCTCGGCAGCTTCAACAATCACTTCTCCACCATCGGACTTGTAGGTATGAACGAGGCAGGCCTTAACGCCAAGTGGCTGAGAAAGGATATGACTCACCCCGAGACACGCGAGTTTACGAAGCAGGTGCTTCTTCATATGAGAGAGCGTCTCTCCGACTATCAGGAGAAGTACGGCGACCTCTACAACCTTGAGGCAACCCCTGCAGAGTCTACCTCCTACCGTCTTGCGAAGCACGACAGACGCTTCTATCCCGACATCATCACCGCCTCTGACAAGAACGGCGGCACACCCTATTACACCAACTCCAGCCATCTTCCCGTGGGCTACACCGACGACATCTTCGAGGCACTTGATATGCAGGACGAGCTTCACACCCTCTATACCTCGGGTACCGTATTCCACGCATATCTCGGCGAGAAGCTTCCCTCCTGGAAGTCGGCGGCTCATCTCGTCCGCACCATTGCAGAAAATTATAGACTTCCTTATTACTCTATCTCTCCCACCTACTCGGTATGTAAGAATCACGGCTACATCGCAGGCGAGCATTTCACCTGTCCCGAGTGTGGCGAGCGTACCGAGGTTTACAGCCGTATCACAGGCTACTACCGTCCCGTACAGAACTGGAACGACGGTAAGGCACAGGAGTATAAGGACAGAGTCGTCTATGCGAAGCTTGACGCAAAGCAGCCCCTTTACCTTGACGGCAAGACTCCCTCGTACGAGACCGATAGCGTAGAGTGCGAGGCACCCGAGAGGCTTATTCTCTTCACCACCAAGACCTGTCCCAAGTGCCGTATGGCGAAGATGTTCCTTGACAACGCAGGCCTTTCCTACGAGGTGGTTCTGGCTGAGGAGGATCCCGCCCTCGCAAGCGAGCTTGGCATCAAGGAGGCTCCTACCCTCGTGGTTATTAAGGGAGAAACCGCCGAGCTTATCTCTAATCCCTCCAATATCAAGGGATACGTTGATAAGATCTGCGTCAAGGCGTAAGTGAATGCAGAATTCAGAATGCAAAATGCAGAATGAATTATAGCAATCAAAGATCTGCGTAAAGGCGTAAGTGAATGCAGAATTCAGAATGCAAAATGCAGAATGAATTATAGCATCATATAGGCTTAAATAATTATGGGAGGCATTTTGCCTCCCTAAAAAATACTTTTTAAATTAGGAAAAATAGATTTACACCTTGTATTCTGCATTCTGCATTTTGCATTTTGCATTATTTTTCCTGAAAGGAAAAAATTATGTACGACATTATTATCATCGGTGCGGGGCCCGCAGGCCTTACCGCCGCAATATATGCAAGACGGGCAGAGAAGAGCGTGCTCGTAATAGAGAAGGAAACCTTCGGCGGACAGATCACCTCCTCGCCCAAGGTGGAGAATTATCCCGGCTTCCTTGAGGTCAGCGGCAACGAGCTTGCCGATCGGCTTATCGAGCAGACCTTGTCCCACGGTGCAGAGATTGAGCTTGATACCGTGACGAAAATTGAGGGTGAGTTTGGCGATTTTACGGTAAAATGCGGCTCGAAGGAGTATAAATCACGTACGGTCATTATTGCCGCGGGCTCTCATCATCGCAAGCTCGGTATCGACGGCGAGGAGAGGCTTACCGGCTCGGGCGTGTCCTACTGTGCCGTATGCGACGGTGCATTCTTCAGGGGACAGAGCGTGGCCGTTATCGGCGGCGGCAATACCGCCCTGCAGGACGCCGTTCTTCTATCCGACGGATGCGAGCGTGTATACGTGGTGCAGAATCTACCCTACCTGACAGGCGAGAGCAGGCTGCAGAGCATCCTTACGGGACGTGATAACGTGGAGATAATCACCTCCTCGGTGGTCGTAAGGCTTGTGGGAAACGAGATGCTTCGCTCGGTGGAGATCAGGAATACCGACAGCGGCGAGGAGCGTTCGCTCAGAGTGGACGGAATGTTCGTCTGCATTGGCCAGGCACCCGAGAACGAGCCATTCTCCGACGTTGTCAGCCTTGACAAATGGGGCTATATTACGGCAGGCGAGGACTGTGTTCCCGTGGGCTCGCCCCGTGGCATTCTGGTAGCGGGCGATTGCCGTACAAAGTCGGTTCGCCAGGTGACGACCGCCACCGCCGACGGTGCCACCGCCGCCCTCACAGCAATAAGATTGCTGGACGGAGAATAAAAAAAGATGACGAAAAAAGAGGCTGTCTCAAGCGAGATAGCCTCTTTGTGTTTAAAAAGCACTGTTTTTGTATCAATTCCGCATTCTGCATTCTGCATTCCGCATTTACCCCTTCGCCTTTCGGTAGGCCTTCAGAATATCAAGTCCAACCTTAGAGGGCTCGCCGCGGAATTTGTAGACCACGCGGTCACCCGAGGGGGCAAATCGCATACCGCGGAACTTTATGAACACCTCCGACCAGAGGGACAGGTCGGGCTTGCCGATATGGAAGATAAGGGTGTCGTCGCGACACTCGATACGGCTGAAGGAAAGCTCCTCGCCGATGGCCTTCATCAGAGCTACCTCCAAAAGACGCTCGACGGGGCGGGGCGGACTGCCATAGCGGTCGATAAGCTCGTCGAGAATATCGGCGGCGTCCTCGGGACAGCCGATAAGCGAGATCTTCTTATACATCTCCATTCGTCCCGCCTGGGAGGGAATATAGCTTTCGGGAATGTGGGCACTTATCTTCATATCGATAAGGGTTGCAGGACGCTCGGCAACGCTCTCGCCCCGCTCCTCAAGAACTGCCTCGTTAAGCAGCTTTACGTACAGATCGTAGCCTACGCTGTCGATATATCCGTGCTGCTGTGCTCCAAGCAGATTACCCGCACCGCGTATCTCAAGGTCGCATAGGGCGATCTTAAAGCCCGCACCGAACTCGGCGTATTCCTTTATTGCGGCAAGACGCTTCTCGGCGATCTCGGTAAGAGCCTTACCCGGACGGTAGGTCATATATGCGTATGCCTGCCGCTCGCTTCTTCCGACTCGGCCGCGAAGCTGATGCAGCTGGGAGAGGCCAAAGCGGTCGGCATTCTCGATAATAAGGGTGTTTGCGTTGGGCAGGTCGATGCCGGTCTCGATAATGGTGGTGCAGACGAGGATATCAATATCCCCCATCACCAGCAGACGCCAGATGTCCTCCAGCTCATCCTTATCCATCTGACCGTGGGCAACCGCCACGCGGGCGTCGGGCATATCGTGGGCAATTCTGTCGGCGACGACGCCTATGGTCTCTACCTTGTTGTAGAGGTAAAGCACCTGTCCGCCTCTCGAAAGCTCGCGGCGTATTGCATCGTAAATAATGCCGTCATCCTGCTCGAGAACGTAGGTCTGTACGGGACGGCGGTCCTCGGGTGCCTCGTCCAGAATGGAAATATCACTGATGCCGTTAAGTGCCATATTAAGCGTGCGTGGAATTGGCGTTGCGGTAAGGGTAAGCACGTCAACGTTGCGTGCCAGCTCCTTAAGCTTCTCCTTCTGGGATACGCCGAAGCGTTGCTCCTCGTCTACGATAAGCAGACCGAGGTCGCGGAATTCTATATTTTTAGAAAGCAGCTTGTGGGTGCCGATAAGGATGTCGGTCTCGCCTCGCTTCACACGACGTAGGATCTCTGCCTGCTCCTTCGGCTTTTTGAACCTTGTAAGCATCTCCACCGTTACGGGGAAGCCCCTCATTCGCGAGAGGGCGGTCTGGAAGTGCTGCATCGCCAGGATGGTCGTGGGGACGAGAAATGCCACCTGCTTGCCTCCCATAATAGCTTTGAAGGCGGCACGAAGGGCAACCTCGGTCTTGCCGAAGCCAACGTCACCGCACAGCAGTCTGTTCATCGGTATGGCACGCATCATATCGGTCTTTATCTCGGATATGGCGGTGATCTGTGACTCGGTCTCCTCGTATTCGAAGGCGTCGGCAAACTGCATCTCAAGATCGCAGTCCTCGGGGAAGGCAAATCCGGGCTTACGCTGACGCTCGGCATAGAGGGCAATAAGCTCCTTGGCAATATCCTTCGCCGCCGCCTTTGCTCGCGATTTCGTTCTCTGCCAGTCACCGCCACCCATCTTGGACAGCTTTACCTTACCGTCCTTGTCGCGGTCGCCGATGTATTTGCCGATCATCTCAAGTCTGTCGCAGGGTACGAACAGCTTATCCGTGCCGGCGTATCTTATGGTGATGTAGTCTCTCGTCACGCCGAGGGCGGTCACCGTCTGTATACCCTCGAACAGACCGATACCGTAGCTTGCGTGAACAACGTAGTCACCGACGGAAAGGTCGGCGTAGCTCATCAGCCGCTTGCCGCCGCCACCCGTTTTACGAAGGATACGCTGGCGTCTGCGGTGTGCCATAACGGCAGAGCCGCCCTCCTCCTGCATCGACAGTACGGCGATTCTCGGGCCCATAAGC
The DNA here is from genome assembly GCA_045546635.1 of Eubacteriales bacterium. Taxonomy (GTDB): domain Bacteria; phylum Bacillota; class Clostridia; order Oscillospirales; family CAG-272; genus UBA1740. The sequence goes on along the minus strand of JAZQDF010000319.1, from coordinate 7,347 downwards.
TCAAAGCCCTCGTGTCTTGCCTCGGTGACGAATATCCGCCCGCCCTCAGCGGTGGAGAGGTCAAGTCCCTCGGGCAGCCTTGCCGCCGCAAAATCATTCTGATTCAGCGAGTCGATAAGCGACGCCGTACCGCTTGGATTGTCGGTAAGCAGTAAAATTCGGTATAGCGAGCGGCGAAGGCCCGAAAGGTCCTCGCAAAGCATCGAGAAATTGCCGCCGTAGTTTATGCTTCTCCTGGCTCGAAAGCCGAAAAGGCCGGATAGCTTCATAGAGCCCACTCCGCCTGCAAAGCTGTTTATATGGACGACAAGATTACGCTCACATTCTGCAGAATACTCGTCCTCGCTGAGATGGTATTTTGCATATTTTGGGTCTAAAACACCCTCACTTTGTAAAGTATTCTTGTCATTTTTGATGATTTCGCTGTATTTTTTCAGCTCTTCGCGACAATTTGAGGTTCCGAGAGTAAAGCAGATGTACCTTCCGCGAAGTCCGAGATAGGAGAACAGAGACGCCTCTTCACCGTATATAAGCGGCAGATACTTGTCGCGAAAGTCGATGGACGCCGTGCTCTGTAGCACCGCACGCTCGCGTACAAGTCGCTCTCGGGCAGAATCGCTGCTCGCTCCGTCGATAAGGCGGTTTACCTGCTTCAGTATTCGTCCTCTCGCCTCGGTGTCCACGGTAATTTCGGTTGCGGGCAGCAGCATTATGCTGTCGCAGGGTGCCGCGGTACGCTGGGATATGGGATCAAAATAGGAGGTGCGGTCAATCTCGTCACCGAAATACTCGATACGTACGGGCATTTCCGACTCGCCGCCGAAGAAATCCACGATGCCGCCCCGACGGGAGAACTGTCCGCGGCTCTCAACCGCCTCCACTCTGGCAAATCCCAGGGCAACGAGCCTGTCGGTCAGCTCCTCGGGGGGAAGAAGATCGCCTACCTTGATATTGACCGCCATACTCTGAAGGCGGGCGGGAGGAATAGTAAGAGTCGATGCGGCAGAGGGGGTAGAAACCACCGCACAGCACTCACCAGATAAAAGGCGAGAAAGCACCGAAAGCCTCTCACGGTCAACGTCGTGGGAGGCTCGTATATTATGGAACACAAGGTCACGCTTCTTATATCCGACGGCGTCAATGCCGCCCGCACAGAGATATTCGCATACGCGGGCACGCTCCGCCTCGCTCTCTACCAGTATCAATACGGGAGAGTGGGACAGCCCCACCGCCTCACGCACCGCTTCGACGAGAAACGCGGATTCGGCACCGCCGCTCAGCCCGTTAACCGCTATGGGCAGGCATTCGTCGGCAGAATACGTATCCTTGATGCAGGACAGAAAGCCCGAAAACTCGCTGTCACTTCTGATAAGACCTGTGATTTTTTTCATATATTTTATCCGTTTCGGATGGTTTGGTTAAATAATAACTCGTTATGCACCGAGCAGTTGCACTATGTTAGTATTTACAAACCGCTGCTCAGGTTCCGAATTTCAAATTTTACTTTTACTTCGAGTATTTTGCCATCGCTCCGTCAATATCGCCCTTGATTATCATCTCGGTGGCCGAGGCAATGTCGGGCAACCTGTCACGAAGAGTCTTAAGAGCGGCCTCGGGCATTTTTCCCAGCACCCAGTCGGCAAGGTCGTATTCGGGATTTGGCTTCTTTCCTATACCGATCTTGATGCGGGGGAAGTCCTCGCCCGGCAGCCTCTGGATAATGCTCTTAAGTCCGTTGTGACCGCCTGCCGATCCCTTGCGTCTGATGCGGATCATACCGGGATCAAAGCTGATCTCGTCGTGTAAAACGAGCACACGCTGGGGCGGAATTTTGTAGAAGGCGGCCGCCTCGCCTACCGCGATGCCCGAATTGTTCATCAGGGTGGTGGGCTTCATCAGCAGGACTCTTACACCTCCGATATTCGCCTCGCCAACGGTGGCGTGAAACTTCACGCGGTCGATCCTTGCCGAGTATTTTTCGGCAATATAATCTATGGCGATAAAGCCCGCGTTATGACGGGTAAGCTCGTATTGCTTACCGATGTTGCCGAGTCCGACTACAATGAAGCTGACGGGCTCGGAGGGCGTCTTCTGCGACTCTATCTTCTTGAAAAGGTCAAAAATATTACTCATCGTCGATCTCTCTCAGGCAAATAAGCTCCTTGGCATAGGGCAGCTTCTCTATCTCGGCACAGAGCAGCTTCCACTCGTCAAGCTTGTGATAGCGTCTTGCACGGTAGATGTTGATAAGCACCTCGTAGTTCAGCGTCACGGTGCGAAGCTGGTTGTAGGAGGTGGGCAGCAGCTGGATCATATTGTGCCAGTGTGCCTTATCCTTGGTCTCGATGAAGGCAAGACGCTCGCTCTCCATAAAGGCGATGACGGTGTCAAGCACCCTCAGGGCATCCTCGCTCATCTTCTCGCAGGAAAAGTCCTCGCGTACGAACTCCTTCGCCTGAATCTTATGCATAGTAGAGCAGGAGTTGGCAACCGTACCGACCTTATAGGTATCAAATTCCTTCCACCAATACAGCGGTGCGGTGATGTCAAGCGAAACTATAACCTGGCGGAGAAATTTCCTGTGGTCGCTGCCCGCCTTTGCAAGTCGGGAGGCAAGGGACAGATCGTTGTCACCGAGAATATAGTTGCCCTCCTCGTCGTAGTAGGAGTCCATCCTCGCCCAGCTGTTCATCGGATTTCTTGCTCCGCGAATAGCGTTATCAAAATTCATTACTACAATGTTGTTGATCTTAATCATATCCGTCGTCCTCGCAAAATATTTTAACTCTATTATTATACTATATTATACCCCGTCTGTCAAGAAAAAAGAGCGAAATTGCGTGAAGAATTATCACCCGCACTCTCGCTCTTTTCGTTTTGCTTTTTACTTTTCAAAAATGATTTCTACGTTAACGTAGCTCTTATCCTCGTAGCCGTAGGCGTTGTCACGCATCATAGCCCCCCACTGCTCCTCGCTGCCGCCGTAAATAACCCTCTGCAGAGCGTCACAGCCGTTAAAGACGTAACGGCAGACTCTCGCACCCTCGGGAATATAGACGGTCGTCAGCGACTCACAGCCCGAGAAGGCGTATTCGCCGATAAAGGTCACACCCTCGGGAATTGTCAGCTCGGTGAAGCCGCAGCAGGTGAAGGCGTTGGTACCGATGTAGGTAAGGCTGCTTGGCAGGGTGATCTCGGTAAGACTCTCACAGTAGTAGAAGGTACGCTCCTCTATTCGCACAAGCCCCTCGGACAGTCTGATGGAGCGAAGCTCTTTGCAGCCGCGAAAGGCGTTGTTGCCGATATGCGTCACACCCTTTGGCAGATATACCGTCTCCAGCGAGAAGCAGTAGGCAAACGCCCCGTCACCAATGTGATATACACCGTGGGGAATTATTACTGTCTTCAGATTATCAAGTGCGACAAAGCCCTGCTCGTCAATACCAACCACACGGTTTCCGTCTATTTTCATCGGCACGTTGATTACCTCAAGCTCCCGCATATCCTCGCCCATGCTGACGATGCATTTTTTGCCCTCGATAACATAGGTGGACAGCCCCTCGGTATATTCAAGTCGGGACAGGATTTTCTCCGCCGCCTGACAGGAGCAAAGGCAGGAGGTAAGGCAGATAAGAATAAGTATAAATGATATAATTTTTTTCATAAAACACCTCACCGTATGTTAGTTTTCATCACCAAGACAGCGGATTTCTGCATTCAGCAGGGCATCGTTCGTGGGGTCAATGTTGACGGCCTCAAGCTCCTCTCTCGTGCCGTTATATATAACGCTCGTGAGCGTCATATTTGTAGAAAGGAAGTTATATGCCCCGATATTCGTAAGGCTTCTCGGCAGGGTGATCTCACAAAGGGCGGTGCATCTTGCAAAGGTGCGATCGTTTATTCCCTTAACGCCATCGCCGATAACCACTGATCTTAGCGAGGTGCATCCTGAGAATATACCTGCACCGTGAAGGTCAACGCCGTCGGGTATCGTCACGCTGATAAGATTCGTGCAGCCCTCAAATGCCGAGTAGTCGATCCTCTCAAGGCTTTCGGGCAGGTCGATCTCGCTGATGGCGGTGCCCTGGAAGGCACAACGCTCGATGTAGGTGACGTCACCGCAAAGAGTGATGGAGGAGAGCGAGCTGCAGTTCTCAAAGGCGAATTCGCCGATGACCGTCACGCCCGCGGGAATAACGACCTCGGTAATACGTTCGCATTTTGAGAAGGAGGAGTTTCCTAAGGTCGTAAGGCCTGAGGGCAGATCTATGGATTGAAGAGCCGTACAGTATTCAAAGGAGGAGTAGCCTATGTCCAGAAGGCTCTCGGGCAGATTTACCTCACGAAGAGCCGTGCAGGCCCAGAAGGCCATCGAGCCGATGCTCGTTACACCCTCGGGAACGGTAAAGGAGGTAAGGCTGTCGCAATGCTCAAGGAAGTAGTCGGGTATTCTCGTGATGCCGTCGGGCAGGTTGATCTTGGTAAGCTTTACGCAGGAGGACAGCACACCCTCGCCAAGCTTGCTGACGCCGTCGGGAATGGTGATCTCGGTTATAGCCATGCCGCTGAAGGCACGTTCGCCGATCTCGGTCACACCCTCGGGAATATTTATTTCGGTGATCTTCACGCAGGCGGTAAGTGCCTTGTCACCTATTTTCACAAGGCCGCGGGGCAGGTCTATCTCGGTAAGCGAGCGACAGCACATCAGCATTTGGTCGGGCAGCTCGGTCATATCCGCAGGCAAACGTATAGACGTCATTTTGGTACACTCGTAGAACACGCCTATGCCGATATCGGTAAGGCCGTCGGGAAGACTTGCCTCACGCAGCAGCTCGCAGAAGGAGAAGGCGTAGTCGCCGATACGCTCAAGGGCGGCGGGAAAGTTAGCCTTCTTGATCTTGCTGCAGAACCGGAAGGCATGGTTGCCGATGCTCCTCGTCCTCTCGGGCAGGGTAAGCTCTACTATCTCGCCACAGCTTTCAAAGGCGTAATCTCCGATGGTAAGCTCGCCCTCACCCTCCTCGAAGGTCAGGGTATGAAGCTTGCGGCAGTTGTGGAAGGCCTCCTCGCCAATGCTCGTCACACTACCGGGAATATATACGCTCTCAAGCTTCTCCATACTATAGAATGCAAAGTCCTCGATGGCAACAGTATTGGGCGAAAGGCGAAGCTCGGTCAGGTAGGGCGAGCCACGGAAGGCCTCGTATCCGACGGTCATAGCACCCTCGCCGAAATCAACACTCTCAAGAGGGCAGCTTACAAAGGCACGCCTGCCTATTCTCTCAACTCCGTCACCGAGGACGAGAGTCTTAACACCGCTGTATTCAAAGGCACTGTTGCCGATATCTCTTACGCTGTCGGGGATAACCACGCTGACGATATTAGTCCTGCCCACGAAGGCAGATGCTTCTATGGCTACCACCCGATCTCCCTCGGGTGAGGCCTCGGGGATAATAAGCTCGCTTCCCTCGAAGATACCGCTGTTCACAAGGGTACAGGTACCGTCACCGTTCGACCTGTAGCGAAGTCCCTTGCTGAAGCCTCCGTCCTCCGTTCCGTGGTCGCTGCCGTCACCGCCCGGCAGATCGGGAAGATTGGGAAAAATCTCCTTTATTATATCGCAGGACGCAAGAGTCAGCGTCAGGGCAAATATACATAGTATCAATGCTAATGCTTTTTTCATCATAAATTCCTTTCCGTAGGCAAGAGGGAGCAAAACGGGTTTGTATTAATTTCTCTTGCCTGATCATCCTTCAACTCAATTTTATCACATCTATGCTCGGGGTGTCAACATTTTTTTGTTTACAGATGTTCAATATTTTTTGATTTTTTTGCGTTTTTTCAGAAAACGGCTGATTTTTTGTGCATTGTGTATATTCACACCTTGAAAAGAGGGGGCTTTTGGCAAAATTTTTGGAGGGGTACCATACTTACAAGGCGAAAAAAGTGTGCTACAATAGGCTCGTAAGCTTACAAGACACAAATCAAAACACGAAAGGAAAGGAAAAAAACAATGGCAAGAAGAATGATATCGAGCGACGTTGTGGAAAGCGACGTTTTCTGCAGCCTTACTCCCTCTGCCCAGGTGCTTTATATCCACCTTATTATGAATGCGGACGACGACGGATTTGTTGATAAGTGGAAAAGTATTCTCCGCTACCTCTCTATAAGACGGTCAAGGCTTGACGATCTTATCAGTACGGGACACGTAATACTCCTTGATGATGACCTTCTGCTTATCGCCGATTGGCCGAGACATAACAAGATACGCCTTGACCGATACAAAACGGGACGGTACAGAGACAGACTAAACACGCTGTCGTTACAGCCGAACGGTAGATATATCAAGGCCTCCGAGGATTTTTTGACACCCTAAGATAAGATAAGTTAAGATAAGATAAGCTAAGATAAGATAACCCAAGCTAAGATAAGACAATCTAAGCTAAGATAACCCTTTACTACCAAAGAAATCTTACAGACACTCTTACAGGATGCCTTCGGCAGAAGTGACGCTTGTCAAAAAAATATTAATTTTTTAAAAAACTATTTATTTTTTATTCTTTATGTGTTATAATGGTATAATCCATTAATATGCGAAAGTATGCCGTTTTACGGTTTACATACAAGAAAGGAACTGTTTATGAAGAAAAATAAGGAACAATCATCCTGCCCCTTCTCCGACAGACTTGGTAAGGTCGGCGGACAGGCGGTGCTTGAGGGTGTTATGATGAAGGCGGGCAACCGTATGGTTACGACCTGTCGAAAGGAGGATGGCAGCCTTGTGGTCACCGACGATGAATTCGTGTCGGTAAGGCAGAAGAATAAGCTGTTTGATCTTCCTCTTATCCGCGGAGTGGTCTCCTTCGTGGAATCTATGCTATTAAGCTTCAGGACGCTCGGTGCATCGGCGGATGCCCTGGGACTTGAAGAGGAGGAGCCCTCCAAATTTGAAAAATGGCTGTCCGACAAGCTCGGTCTGAAGCTTACCGACGTGGTTATGGTGGTTTCGCTGATACTCGGCCTCGGCCTGTCTGCACTGCTGTTTATCTTCCTGCCCATCTGGGTGACCGCAGGCATCAATTTCCTGCTTGGCATCAGCCTCGGCATCTCTATGCCTACGGTGGTCACTGCTATTTTAGAGGGACTTATCAAGATGGGAATATTCGTCGGCTATCTTGCCGCCGTGTCTATGATGCCCGATATCAAGCGTACCTTTATGTACCACGGTGCCGAGCATAAGTCCATCGCCTGCTTTGAGGCGGGTGAGGAGCTTACTCCCGAGAACGCGAAGAAGCATACCCGCTTCCATCCCAGATGCGGCACCAGCTTTATGTTCTTTATGATACT
>JAZQDF010000318.1:0-5030 GCA_045546635.1 Eubacteriales bacterium | reverse complement strand
CATCATAATATCAAGGATCAGTGCATCGTAGTTTCCGGCCTCAATATAGTTAAGTGCCTCTTCACCGTCGTAAACGGCATCTACCGAATAATTGTTCTTTTCGAGAAGAGCAACCAACGCCTTTGACAGCGATTTTTCATCCTCGGCAAGCAGAATTCTCATATACCCTCCAAAACTTATTATAGTAATTATAATAAGTGTATTACATCCACTTTAACTGTGGTTAAACGATATTTATCCAAAGCACCTCTTCAGAGAGAAAAATGCAGAGTTTTACAGTTAAAATGCATATTGTGTGAAAATTTCTTTGAAAATTTATATTTTTCTGATTTCCTTTTCTATCTCTTCATAGCAAAGGTCGAGCACTCCTCCGTCATAGGCGTCGATTATGTCGCAGTATTTTTCTGCACGCAGACGCGAGCGAAGGAATCCCTCCACCCAGTACAAAAATTCGGTATCAGGGCTAAGGCTCTCAAGCTCCCGCATCCTCTTATACATCGGAGCACCGTCACCCGCATCACGCCAGGTATCCACGAATGCTACGTCAAACCTCTCGCTCGGCATAACCTCCCTCGCGTATTCAAAGGCATCCGAGTTCACAATTTTAATCTTGTGTCTGTTTGGCATCTTCGGTAAGATATGAGTTCTGAACAGCCGTATCACGTCCCGAGAAAGCTCAACTACCGTAACCTCGTCCACCTCGTCCTTCTCGGACGCCATATAGGCGTAGTAGCCAAGTCCCAGGCCAAAGGTAACTACTCTGCCTCTTGCTGCCCGTATTGCCTCCTCACAGGTGTCGAGATCCACAGGCGTTAGAGTCATCCATTCGTTGCCGCCCTCCAGAATAGCAGGGAAGCGGAATCCGTCGGGGAAGAAGCCCAGTGGCGGTATCTCGGAAAAATCGTCGTTGAGGATCATATCGTGACATATCACGGCCTGATATGGCTTGTATTCCTCCCAACGTATCTCCCAATTGCCGTCGGATATGTTGTCGAGACGTATATTTTTGTAGTATGGGTTATTCTCGTATTTTTTCTTGTCGAGGATTCTTATGGACGGGGTAATATAGTCCATAATCAGCCGCCTGTCCTCGCTCTTATCAAAATCGAGAGAGAAGGCCTCGCACAGCAGGGCAGAGATCGCCGCCTCTACGCTGATCTCCCCGTCCTCCGTAAGTATGTCGATCATCTCCCTCGTTATCATACAGGGACATTCCTCAAGATACCTTTTATACATTCTTGTAATTTTGAAATTACGGCGTACCGTGTCTATCAGTCGCTCGATTTTTATTCTGTCACGCTCTGTCATATTTTTACCTCAAAGCCATTCTATTATAATTTTAAAGCATAAATTAAAAAAAGTCAATAAGTTAGCCGCATTTGTTTTTAAAAAACGGCTTAAAAGGTAAAAATCCAGCAAAAAAAACAAAAAACAAAAAATCCGCTCGGAGCTCTCCATAGCGGATTTTTATAGAAAAATGTAAATTAAGGTTTACAAATCTTGCAGGGCTCGTAGCCGTCCTCAATAAGCTCCTCTCTGGTTCCGAAGAATTCCTCGCGGTTTTTATCACTTATACTGTTGGCACAGCTCTTGCCGGGCAGATGAAACTTTTTGCTGTTGGTATTAAGCACGTAGTCGCAGTCGGTGGGCAAATTCTCGCCTCCGTTATCTCCACCAGAGGCATTGCCCTCCTGACCGCCATTCTCACCGTCAGAGCCTTCGCCGTCCTGGGTGCCGTCCCCGTTGCTTGTATCCTCGTTTTTGTCACCACCGTCGGCGATCTCACCTCTGCCGTCGTCGGTATCGATCTCGGGCAGCTCCTCGCCGTTTGCCACGTTCACTCCGGTGAAATAATCTATAGTCACACCGGGCTGTACGTTGTATGCGTAGATGCAGAAGCATATTCCACGGCCGTCATCCTCCACCGAGTAGCCCTCCATCAGCACGCCGCGTGCCACGTAGTCAAGTCCGCTGTATATCGGCGTCACCCTGTACATCACGTGATTTTCGGTATCCTCGATATATTCGGCAACCTCATTTTCAAAGCCAAGCATCCCCTCGATGTTCATATATCGGGTACCCGTTATGAGATTTTTCTCATTGTCGTTTTCTCCCGCCAGCTGAAATCCGATAAGGTGACAGCGGTTGTAAACGTAGCCGTTATCTACAAAATCGTATACGTTATTGTTAGAAAGTCCGCCGTATTCCCATCCCGTCGGTGTGACCGAGGCGATCTCGCCACGCTCCTCCGTGGGCATCAGCTCGATGCCAAGACAGGCAAATGCGACTCCGCATCTGCCGAGTGCATCAAGGGGTGAGTAGCGTTCGAAGGCCTCGTCGGTTATCTCATCCTCGGTGAAGAAGGGATCGCCACCGTTTATCTCAACGTATGCGACGCCGTAATAGTCGGGTATTTCGTCGAGGCTTATAACCTGACGGCAGCCCGACAGCACGGACAGAAGTATTACTATCGATAACAGCAGGGCTGTAAATTTGGTTCTCAGCTTGATCGTCATAGCTCTCTCCTTTTTTTGATATATCCATTATAGCAGATTTCTTTTTCTTTTGCAATAACGTCCGCCTTTTTTTGTCATTAAATTACAAAAAAACATCACCCCCGACCTGATAAAGCACTTGACAACCCGATGTGATTTTTGTTAAAATAATATTAGTAACAAGAAAGGCTTTTTGATTATGCTGAAAAAGGAAGTAAGAATAGATTTTAGCAGAAAATGCGGCAGGATAAAGCCCCTTCACTGTATAAACGGCGGCCCTCGCTCAGGCGGATATAATCTGCCCTTTGATTTCAGCGACGAGTTCACCGCTATGGGCGTTCCCCTCGTCCGTACGGCAGGCTCGGCGGGTGAGTACGGGCTTAATCAGTATATTAACGTTCATTGCATCTTCCCCAATTTTGATGCCGACGAAACGCTTGAGGAGTCCTACAACTTCCTTCCCACCGACCTTTACCTCGCCTCCATCCGTAATACGGGTGCAGGCGTGTTCTTCCGTCTTGGCGAGGGCAAGGAGCCCTATTCGAGAAAGCTTTATGCCCGTCCCCCTCGCGACGCTATGAAGTGGGCGAGGATCTGCGAGCATATCGTTATGCATTATAACGAGGGCTGGGCAAACGGCTTCAAGCTGGGTATCAAGTATTGGGAGATCTGGTCTGCTCCCGACTCGGGCGAATGCTGGGCAGGAACGCGTCGCGAGTACTTCGAGCTTTACCGCATCACCGCAAACCACCTTCGCGAGAGATTTCCGAAGATCAAGATCGGTGCCTACGGTGCCCGCGGCTTCTATTCTCTCAACCGCCTTGACGCCAGCGAGGAGATGAAGAGCTACGTGCCCTTTATGCAGGCATTCTTCTCATATATTACCGCACCCGAGACCGAGGCACCTCTCGATTTCTTCACCTGGGCCTGCTATACTACCAGCCCGGAGGAGCTTGCCCTCCACGCCAAGTATGCCAGAAGCTATCTTGACACAGCAGGCCTTCGCCGTACCCGCAGCATTATCTGTGAGTACAATACCGTCGACCTTGGCGGCACGCCCCCCGCGTTAAGGGAGGGAATTGCATCCGAGCTCGGTGCTACGCTTATTATGGCACAGAAGTCACCCGCGGATATGATGATGTATTCCTCCTCCGACGTCTTCTCACGGGAGAACGCCCTATTCTCTATGGACGATCATACCACGCCCCACCATTACGCCTCCTACGGCGTTATGTGTCATTTTGCAAAGCTGTATCAGCTTAGCGGTGCCATCGATACCGGCGACGATTACCGTAAGGAACTGTATTCCCTCGCCGCCGCCGATACCAACGAGGCTGCAATGCTTTTGGTAGCGAGAAATTACGAGGGCAGGGTAGAGATCATCCTTACAAACTCCCCCTTCAGCCTGTGCATCGTGTCCAAGACGGTCACAGGTCTTGAGCGTGGCAGGGGAGCCGTCTATCGCTCCCGTGAGCTTGACGTTTCCTCGGGCAGATTCTCTCTCTCGGTAAAGCCCCACGAGATCTATATGCTCTCCTTCTTTAATAAGTGAGTTCCATAGCAAAACCGCAGTCCTCGATAATTCGGGAACTGCGGTTTTTTTTAGCTTAACAGCTCGTCGACCGTGATGTCGAATATGGATGCCAAAACCTTAAGCTCAATATCGGTGACAAATCTCTCTCCGCTTTCGATTCTTTGGACGGCGTTTTTGTCAACGTCAATTCCGTTGATCTGTAGCTTTTCAGCAAGGATACGTTGCGACATCCTTGGCACGTGTGCCTTACGCAAGGCGTATACCTTCTCACCGCAAATGTTGTTTCTTCCGTTTGCCGACTTATTTTTGAACATTTAATTCTCCTTTTCATCCCACTTTTTGACATTCAGTGCTTGACAATTCTACTTTACTATGTTACAATATCAATAATGACATTCACTAAATGTCAAAATACATTTTGATTGACAAAAGGAGAGAAAAATGAAAAGCATCAAGGCAAATGTCAAAATTATTTCCTTGATATTGGTGGTCGTTATGTGCTTCGGTATTCTTGTGGGATGCATTCCCAACATTGATACAGGCAATAACGGAAACACCGACCAGGGCAATAATTCCACAGGCAACAATAACGGCACGGAAAACGGAACCGGCAACACCGATCCCACCCCCGATCCCGATCCCACCCCCGATCCCGATCCTACGCCTGATCCGAATGAGCCTCACGTGTGCTCGTTTGGCAGTTGGACGGTAGTAAAGGAATCAACCAATGATACCGACGGCTTAAAGGAAAGAAAGTGTGAGTGCGGTAAGGTTGAGCAGGAGGTTATTAAGGCATCCGGCTCTGAGCATTATATTATTTATAGAAATTTAAAATCTGCCGATTATCCCGAGCAGAATGGTTATAATTCAAGCGAAGGTCTTCTTGATCTTCCACAGCCGACAGCGGATGGATACGTTTTTATCGGTTGGTATACCGCGTCTATAGGTGGCGACCTTGTTGATTATATTCCCAAGGGAAGTGATCAGGACTATGTGCTTTA
>JAZQDF010000317.1:0-3225 GCA_045546635.1 Eubacteriales bacterium | reverse complement strand
TAAGAAGGAGGATTGCTTGAATGGAAAACATCAAAAAACTCTGGGAAAAACGCAACGAGATCGTTAAACCAGTAATTGCTTGGAGTGTTTTCGGCGGCACACTCGCTGTTGCAATAGCTCTTGCACTTATTTTCTGGCTCTAATATAGTCAGACATCGAGAGAAAAGGGTGGAGCGATCTCGCTCCCACTCGGACCTTTTGCTCTTGATTTTGTAAACTAAAAAACACATTTTTAAACTTTAAGGAGAAAAAACAAAATGAGAAACACTAACAAAAAGGGTTTCACAATTGTTGAGCTTGTAATTGTAGTAGCTGTTATTGCAATTCTTGCCGCAGTTCTGATTCCCACTTTTAGCAGCATTATCCGCAAGGCTAACGAGTCTAAGGATACTCAGCTTATTAAGAACCTTAACACTGCAATCGCTGCAGACGTTGACGGTGACAAGACTATGTCCGGTGCTCTTGCAGCAGCTGCTGAGTTCGGTTATGATATCGGCAAGATCAATGCTTCCGCAACCGATAACGAGATCCTTTGGGACTCCGTAAACAACGTATTCTGCTATCTTAAGGATGGCTCTATTGAGTACATTCCCGAGTTCCCCGGTGCGAAGGATGCAACTGATGCTGATTACTGGGTAATTGATAACGTAGTTAGCACCGTTTACTCTACTTACCTCGTTGACTACGAGGGCGAGTCTGTTGAGGCTAAGCATAGCCTTGATGTTACTGCTTGCGGTGCAATAGACGTTACTTATGCAGGTTCTGCAACTGTTTCCATCTTCACTAATGGTGGAAATATTACTGTTAAGGGTGGTACTGTTAATCATTATGGTGAAGCTAGATACCTTGATAAGGTTGCTGGAACATACAATGAGTTCGGTACGATTGTAGCTGATCTTGCCGAGGTGGATACTCTTACCGAAGAGGAGATTGCAGCAGAGTCTTGGACAAAGGTTTCTACCGCTGAGGAACTCACTACCGCTCTTGTAAATGGTGGTAATATTGTTCTTACAGCTAACATTTCTGTAAGTGATGAGATTTCTAGCACTAATGCAAATGTATTTAATGTAAAAGTTGACACCGTAATCAACCTTAACGGTTTCAACATTTCCGCTGTACGCCATATGGTCGATACTGCCAATGTTAATAATGTACTTATTAATGTAACAAATGGTGCAGATCTTGTTCTTACCGGTTATGGTGTAATTTCTATGACACAGACTGGTAATACTATGGGTTGGTCTGCTCTTTCTGCTGCTCTTCGTGTTGATAGTGCTGCTTCGAACGGTTCTATCACTATCAAGGATGCTGTTGTAGTTGAGCACACAGGTGGTGCACAGATGGCTTATGGTGTTGATATATATGGTAACAACACTCTTGTTGTAGAGGGCGGTGCTATTTACAGCTCTTACATTGCTGCTAGATATTTCGTTCCTAACGGCAATGGTGGAATTACTGTTAATGATGGTATTGTATCTGGTGACAGAGTTGATGTATGGTTCCATACCGGCAACGGCGATACCCCTGATGATCATATCACTATCGCAGAAAAGTATACTTATACATGCTCTGATCCCGATACCGATAGTGGCTTCGTTGGATCCGTAAAGTATTATATTGACTAAAAAAATCAATAAATAATTAAGTAACACCGAGGGATTTGCCTCGGGGCTCTTTTTTACAAATTCTCGTTATTAGCGATAAAATCAACGATATTCTTATGAATAACGCCGTCGCGTTTTTGCAGCAGACTGTCCATCGTCAAAAGATACTTCGGGTAGTTATCCCTTATCTTTTCAAAGGGTGCATATTCGCGATTTTCAGTATTTTCGTCCATTATGGTCATCGCGACTTGGATATATCTGTATTCGTCGTTTATGCGGGTGATAAAGTCGCATTCAAGATTTCCTATTCTGCCGACGCTGATCTTATATCCCTTTGCACTAAGGTATGTGTATGCGATATTTTCAAGCACGGGGCCAAAATTTATGCGTGCATCGACGTTTCGTGCAAAGTAGATACTGAGATCTGCCAAGTAGTATTTCTGCTCGCCACGAAGAGATTTTTTTGACTTGACGTCAAAGCGGGGACACTTGTAGATTATCTTCGCACTCTCGAGGATCTTAAGATAAGTATTAAGCGTTTCGGGAAGGATGGAGATGTGCTCCTGACGCTTGAAATAATCGCACAGATTTGCAAGGCTTGTGGTTGATCCGAAATTGTTGATAACGTAGGTCATCACACGCTCAAAAACCGCCTTATTGCGTATTTTTCTATGCTTTACGACATCCTTACTTATGATCTGAGTAATGACGTCGGATACGTAAAGCTCCTTGTCGGCGGGGTTATCAAACTCCAGCGTCTTCGGGAAACCGCCGTAGCGTATATACTCGTTAAATTCCTCGCCTACGGTCTTCTGTGGCTTCGCGAGGAATTTCTTCATTTCTAAAAATTCGCTGAAATTAAGCGGGAACATTTCAACCTCAATATATCTGCCCGTCAGCTTTGTCGCGAGCTCGCCGCTAAGCAGATATGAATTTGAGCCGGTTATAAATATGGAAAAATTACCGTCCTCGCGAAAGGCGTTTATTACCTCCTCAAATCCAATGACGTTCTGTATCTCGTCGATGAAAAGGTACTTAAAATCATCATCGAGAATGCGTTCCTCGATGGCGTTCTCAAGTTCATCAGGTGTCTTGATTTTGGTGAAACCACGCTTGTCAAGGTTGAGATAGATGATGTCCTTTTCTGCTACGCCACGGTTACGCAGATCCTCCATAACCGAGAGCAAGAAGCAAGATTTGCCGCATCGGCGAATGCCCGATACAACCTTAATAAGATCGCTGTCGTAAAAGCCGCGAATCTTGTCAAGATAATATTCGCGTACGTATATTTTTTTGCCCATATTTTCACCTCGCTGCTTCTTTTGTTTTTAGTATAACACAATCGATGCGAAAAGTCAATATTAAGACGGTCTTTTTGTCAAAAATGTTAAAAATACCCGTCTTAAATGCAATTTAACGTTTTTTTAAAAACTCTGCCTTTCACTTTAGTAAAAGCTGTTTATAGAGCCGTAAATGCGGCTCTTTTTTGTTTGCTTTTTGCTCGATTTTGGGCTCTCGTTTTTGTGTTATTCTCCGTCAGAATTATGGTCAAAAAATGTGAAAAGTGTAGTATTTTCAAGGGGGTTGGGCGATTTTGCACAGAGGGACGAACTCTGCGAAG
>JAZQDF010000316.1:0-8198 GCA_045546635.1 Eubacteriales bacterium | reverse complement strand
GGCAGGCGTTGTCAAAGGCAAGAAAAATTCCCGTGCTGCCACCTCCGACTGGATGGAAATCGAAAAGCAGCGTGGTATTTCCGTCACCTCTTCTGTTATGCAGTTCCAGTACGGCGGTTTCTGCATCAACATTCTCGACACGCCCGGACACCAGGACTTCTCGGAGGACACCTACCGTACGCTTATGGCGGCAGACTCGGCGGTAATGGTTATCGACGCGGCGAAGGGTATCGAGCCCCAGACCAGAAAGCTTTTTAAGGTCTGTGCTATGCGTGATATTCCTATCTTCACCTTCATCAACAAGATGGACCGCGAGGCGAGAGATCCCTTTGACCTTCTCGACGAGCTGGAGACAGAATTCGGCATCGCCACCTACGCTATGAACTGGCCCATCGGCTGTGGCCAGAAGTTCAAGGGCGTTTACGACAGGGACAAGCGTACCCTTCTTTCCTTCGGTGACTCTCACCGCGGCCGTGACAGAATAAGCGGCATTGACCTTGATATTTCGGATACTGCAAAGCTCGACGAGCTTGTGGGCGAGAATCAGCGTATTGAATTTTGCGAGCAGATAGAGCTGCTTGAGGCGGCGGGCGGCGATTTTGATATTGATAAGGTTCGCCACGGCAAGCTTTCACCCGTTTTCTTCGGCTCGGCACTTAATAATTTCGGCATCGAGCCCTTCCTTGAGCATTTCCTTAAGATGACCACGTCTCCCCTGCCCAGAATTGCAGAGGGGGAGGTCGTCGATCCCTTCGATCCCGATTTCTCTGCCTTCGTCTTCAAGATCCAGGCGAATATGAATAAGGCACACCGCGACCGTATCGCATTTATGCGTATCTGCTCGGGCAGGTTTGAGCGTGGCAAGGATTACTATCACGTCCAGGGCAACAAGGCCTTTCGCCTCTCCCAGCCTCAGCAGATGATGGCCTCCGAGCGTGAGGTTATTGACGAGGCCTATGCGGGCGATATTATCGGCGTGTTCGATCCCGGCATCTTCTCTATCGGAGACACCGTCTGCGAGAAGGGTAAAAAGATCAGATTCGAGGGCATTCCTACCTTCGCACCCGAGCATTTTGCTATGGTAGAGCAGGTGGATTCTATGAAGCGTAAGCAGTTTGCCAAGGGAATGAATCAGATTGCCCAGGAGGGTGCTATACAGATATTCTTCGAGCCTAACTCCGGTCTTGAGAGGGTTATCGTCGGCGTTGTCGGCGTGCTTCAGTTCGAGGTGCTTGAATACAGACTTAAGAGCGAGTACGGCTGCGACCTTCGCCGTACCAATATGGGATACAGTCAGATCCGCTGGATCGAGAACGAGAACCTTGATCCAAAGACTCTTCGCCTCTCCCACGATACCAAGTGGGTGCAGGACTTCAGAGGCAAGAATCTGCTGATCTTCACCAGCGAGTGGGCGATCCGCTGGGTGCTGGAGGATAACCCCGAGCTTCGCCTCGCGGAATTCAGCAAAAACGACGATTAATCGCCAAAATGCAAAGTAAACTTTGCAAAAAAACACATTTCAGAGCCAAAAAGAGGATCATACACCTATGAGAATGAGAAAAAAGAAGCACTCACAGGAGCGTCTTGCCGCCTGTAAGGAATATCTTTTCAATACCGACGAGCTTATCGAGCCATTGACCGACCCTGCGGCCGCTATCGGTATGACGGGGGGCAGAGTATTTCTTGAGATCGGTGCCGGTAAGGGTGGCTTTGCCTGTGCTATGGCAGAGCGTCACAGTGACGCGGCTTATTTTGCGATGGAGAGAGTCACCGACTGCGTGGTTCTTTGTGTCGAGCGTGCTGCATCGGGTGAGTGGGGCGAGCTTAAAAACCTTCGCTTCCTTATCGACAACGCCGACGACCTTTTGCGTATTTTTGCTCCCGAGAGCGTGGACGCCATATTTCTTAACTTCTCGGACCCCTGGCCCAAGAAGGGCTATGCGAAGCGTCGTCTTACCCACCGCGACTACCTTTCGGCGTATATGAATTTACTGAAAAACGGCGGTACGTTACGCTTTAAAACCGACAACGTAGGCCTTTTTGACTTCTCGCTTGAGGAGATAGAGGCTCTCGGTCTTACCCCTGCTATCGTCACCCGAGACCTTCACGCGTCCGAGTGGAACGAGGACAACGTTATGACCGAGTATGAGAAGAGCTTCTCCGAGCAGGGAATGAAGATCAATATGCTCGAGGTAAGGAAGCCTGAGGGCTTCAGACCGCAGGTTGCACCAAGGTTTTTGGACTGATTTTTTCATCAGGAAGAAAGCCTTTGCTTTGGATAAGTCCTTTGCCGATACATAGTCATCGGCTGATACACGGGCTTTCACAAAAGGAAATAATATGCCGAAGCCTTTATGGACGGTATATTTCGGATATTTTTCGTTTAAAGCTAAATCGGGCTGTGGGTTTCCATCAGCCCGAAATTCATAATACTTTGCAAGAGAGGTAAGTGCCGAAGGCGTTGAGAATTCACGCTTTAGAGCAGGTCGGTATTACTCCATCTTGCCTGAGAGAAGGGATGACAGGTATGAAAACATACATAGACGACAGTCGCGTCCACGACGGGCATCGCGGTCGTATGAGGTCAAAATTACTCGCACACGGTCAGCGGATTTTTGACACGTACGAGCTTCTTGAGATGCTTCTCTACTGGGTTATCCCTTGCCGCGATACAAATCCCGTAGCCAAGAATCTTCTCTACGCCTTCGGCAGTCTGGATGGCGTTTTCTCGGCGTCACGAGAGGAGCTAATGGGCGTATCGGGTATTGGCGAGCGTGCGGCGGATTTTCTCGTTACCGTAGGCAGACTTTCCGACGTTATAGGTGCGGAGATAGTGGAGGAGGGCATTAGCTTTTCGGACTATGAGTCGGTGGGCAGATACTTTGTATCCTGCTTCGACGGGGTAGAGGAAAAGCAGGTTCTCGCCCTTTATCTTGACAGCAGTATGAGATTTATCGAGATGCGTAAGCTATACGATCTTGAATATGAGTCGGGCGGAGTAAAGCCGAAGCCCTTCGTCGACGGTGCCATAATGAACCACGCCGCCGTAGTCATAACCGCACATAACCATCCCTACGGCCCCTTTTTCCCGACACAAGGTGACAGGGCAACGAACACCGCCGTCAGCGAGGCACTTGCCGCGGCGGGCATAGTCCACGCCGAGCATTACATCGTCTCGGGAAACAGCTTTGCAGGCATCGGCTCGCTGAAGAGCTTTACGGTGAAGCTGTCACAGATGCCCCGCGTCAGCGATTTTCTTGATACCAGGACAAAATACGAGGAGCGTCTGCATAGCTGCGACTGCTCGGACCGGCCGAGGGGGATGAGGATTCCTTCGGGCTACAATAAGTCAGACCTTGATTATTTTGAAACGTTGCTGTCCTGTTCGGGCAGGGCGGACGCCCGCTCGCTTGCCGAGAGGCTGCTCAGAAAATACAAAACTATTGAAAACAGTCTTGCCGCCTCCATATCCGAGCTTATTGATGCCTCGGACGAGACGACGGCGGCGTATATAAAGCTTCTTGCCTACGTTACCTCCCGCCGCAGAACCGATGCCCTTTCCTTCGGGGTGAAGCAGAGCCCTGCTGCCATCGCCGAATATCTTAAGGCACTTTTCATTGGCGAATCGGTGGAGAAGACCTACCTTATCGGCTTTGACAGACAGGAGCGTGTTATCGGATGCGAGCTGCTGGGCGAGGGAACCGTCAATGCCTCCGAGATTATGCCGAGGAAGGCGTTGGAGGCGGCAATGCGGATGTCCTGTGCGGCGGTATCTATTGCTCACAATCATCCCTTCGGTACCACGGCACCCTCGGGTGATGATCTTACTCTGACACAGAATTTTGCAATTTTGCTCGGTGCCTGCGAGATAGGATTTAACGATCATTTTGTCATTGCCGGGCAGCTTTGTGATACGATATTTTACTGATTAGATGTAGCATCTTTTCTTGAATTTTGGAGGGGAATATGCCGTTTTTGGGAACTATAGTTAACTTTTTAGTGGTTTTGGTATGCGGAATCCTGGGTATGCTAGTGAAACGCGGCGTGCCAAAAAGGATAAGCGACGCACTATCCTACGCAATGTCAATATGCGTGATCTACATCGGCATCGGCGGTATGCTGGAGGATGCCCCCGCCCTTGATACCACGCTTATCTCACCCGGGCTCTTCAAGATGCTGGTTATGGTCATTTCGATGGGACTTGGCACTCTTATAGGTGAGCTTGTGGATATCGATAAATGGGTAAACCGCCTTGGTGAGCTATTGGAGAAAAAATTCGTCCGTGACGGCGAGGAGGGTAATTTTGCCCGAGGCTTCGTGTCCTGCAGCCTGCTGTTCTGCATCGGTGCAATGACGGTGAACGGTGCCTTCCAGGATGCTATCGGAAAGCCGGATATACTTATCACAAAATCGGTTATTGACGGTGTAATGTGCTTCGTTATGGCCTCAAGCCTTGGCATCGGCTGTGCGGCGTCCGCCTTCTTCGTCCTGTTCTATCAGGGCGGCCTGACCCTGCTCGGACTCCTTCTGGCAAATCAGCTCCCACCCGAGAGCATTACCTATATGTCGGTCACAGGCTCGCTTATCATCATACTCATCGGCACCAACCTTCTGGGCATCACAAGGGTGAAGACCGCCAATATGACGCCCGCAATATTCCTGCCCGCCCTGATTTCGCCCTTGCTTTCGCTGATTATCTCTGCTTTTCAGGGCTAAATTTTGGGCAGAAGGGCATTTTTTGGCACTTTTTACGGCGATTTTTTGGAAAATAGATTTCCTTAATATTATAATCGACGTTTTTTTCGGCAACCTGCTGACTTGCGGGTTGCCTTTATTTTTTACCCTCCTGCCGACTGCCGTCTCAGCCCCGTATAGGCTCATTCTCCATCTCGCCCCTAAGCGTTTATTTAATAAAATAAAAATTCTTTTGAGAAATTTTGGAAAAGGGCTTGACAAATAACTTTTTTGTGCTATAATAATAAAATGCGTAATAATTGTATTTTTATATGGGGGATTTCTGCCCTTTTTTCAGGGTGGCATCGTCAAAATGACTAAAATTTCCTTATGAAAATATACATATTGTCCAAAGGCAGTTAAAAAACGCTTCGGACGGCGGTGGACTGACTGCGACGCGACCTGATGCGGCGTTGATTTCGGTCGGAATGCCCTCCGAAAATGAATTTGTAAAATTTTGAAGAATGGAGTGATTCTTTTTATGATGCTTAAACCCCGTAAGCTTGGCACCAACGTGAGAATGAGCTTTTCGAAGATCGAGGCAGCAACCGAAATGCCTAATCTTATCGAGGTGCAGAAGGACTCGTACGAGTGGTTCCTCCGCGAGGGACTTAACGAGGTTCTCCGCGACGTATCTCCCATCGTGGATTATACCGGAAATCTGTCCATCGAGTTTACCGACTACACGATCGATCCTACTCCCCGCTATCCCGTAGAGGAGTGTAAGGACAGGTCTGTTACCTACGACGCCCATATGAAGGTTGGCGTGCGTCTTATCAATAAGGCGACAGGTGAGCTTAAGACCGCACAGATATTCCTTGGCGATTTCCCGCTTATGACCGACAACGGAACCTTCGTTATCAACGGAGCAGAGAGAGTTATCGTTTCTCAGCTCGTCCGTTCCCCCGGTATGTACTATGCCGACGAGGTTGACAAGCAGGGTAAGCACAACTTCACTGCAACCGTTATTCCCTACAGAGGTGCGTGGCTCGAGTACGAGAGCGATGCTGCAGGGCTCTTCTACGTTAAAATAGACAAGAACCGCAAGCTTCCCATCACCACCCTTATCCGTGCTCTCAGCGAGGACGGTATGGATAACGACGATGCTATCCTTGATATCTTCGGTAACGAGGAGGCACTTAAGGCTACTCTTCTGAAGGACGACTGCAACGCATACGCCGAGGAGAACGGCACGACCTATCGCGAAGAGGCCCTTAAGGAGATATACAAGAAGCTTCGTCCCGGCGAGCCTCCCCACGTTGAGTCCGCCGAGATACTTATAAACAATATGTTCTTCGATCCCAAGAGATACGACCTCGCTCCCGTTGGCCGTTACAAGTACAACCGCAAGGTTGCTCTGGCAAGAAGAATTGAGGGCTTCACCCTTGCCGAGACCGTGATCAATCCCCTTACCGGTGAGATCGTTGCCGAGGCAGGCGAGAAGATCACCCGCGAGCTTGCGATAGCTATTGAGGACAGCCTTGTAAACGAGGTTATCGTAAGAACCGAGACCGAGCGTGAGGTTAAGGTCTTCGGTAATAACACCGTCCGTCCCGAGCTTGTTCTCGGCTACGATCTCACCGACTGCGGCGTTAAGGCCGGCGAGAAGGTAAGATTCGGCATCCTTAAGGAGATCATTGCGGATGCAGAGGCTGAGGGCTTTGAGGGCGAGGCGAAGGAAAGATATATCAAGAAGCTCGTTCGTGAGAGATTTACCGAGCTTTGTCCCAAGCACGTGACCAAGGAGGATATCTTCGCTTCGATCAACTATCTTCTTTGCCTTACTCACGGCATTGGCTCTACCGACGATATCGACCATCTCGGCAACAGAAGACTTCGCTGCGTAGGCGAGCTTCTTCAGAACCAGCTCAGAATCGGTATGTCCAGAATGGACAAGAACATCAAGGAGCGTATGGCTACCCACGACGCCGACGATCTTCGTCCCGAGGCACTTATCAATACACGTCCCGTTGCGACCGCGATCCGTGAGTTCTTCGGCTCCTCGCCCCTGTCCCAGTTTATGGACCAGAACAACCCCCTGGCAGAGCTTACTCACAAGAGACGTCTTTCCGCACTCGGCCCCGGCGGTCTCTCGAGAGACAGAGCCTCCTTCGAGGTGCGTGACGTTCACTACACTCACTACGGCCGTATCTGTCCCGTAGAGACGCCCGAGGGACCTAACATTGGTCTTATCTCTTATCTTGCGTCCTATGCGAAGATCAGCGATTACGGATTCCTTAAGGCACCCTACAGAATCGTTGACAAGACCACCGGCCGCGTTACCGACGAGGTGGTTTATCTCACCGCGGATGAAGAGGACAACAACGTTGTTGCTCAGGCGAACGAGTCGCTTGACGAGAACGGCTATTTCGTAAACAAGAAGGTTATCTGCCGTCTCAACACCGAGTATATCGAGGTTGAGCCCACCGAGGTTGACCTGATGGACGCTTGTCCTCAGATGGCCGTTTCGGTTGCGGCAGGCTGTATCCCCTTCCTTGAGAACGACGACAACACCCGTGCACTGATGGGATCCAACATGCAGAAGCAGGCAGTTCCCCTTATGGTGACCGACTCGCCTATCGTTGCGACGGGTATGGAATACAAGGCAGCGGTTGACTCTGGTGCGGTGGTTGTTGCGAAGGCGGGCGGTACCGTCCTCCGTGCATCCGGCGATGAGATCATCATTCTCGCCGACAACGGCAGCCGTGATACCTATCACCTTATCAAATTCAAGCGTTCTAACCAGGGCACCTGCGTAAACCAGCGTCCCATCGTAAACGAGGGCGACAGAGTAGAGGCAGGCCAGGTTATTGCAGACGGTCCCGCAACCCAGGGCGGTGAGATCTCTCTCGGTAAGAATGCTCTTATCGGCTTTATGACCTGGGAGGGTTACAACTACGAGGACGCGGTTCTCCTTAACGAGAGACTTGTCCGCGAGGATATGTATACCTCTATTCACATTGAAAAGTTCACCAAGGAGGCTCGCGACACCAAGCTCGGTGCACAGGAGATCACCCGCGAGGTTCCCAACGTTGGTGATGACGCCCTGAAGAATCTTGATGCAGACGGTATTATCCGCGTCGGCACCGAGGTTCGTCCCGGCGATATTCTCGTAGGTATGGTAACGCCTAAGGGCGAGACCGAGCTTACACCCGAGGAGAGACTTCTCCGTGCGATCTTCGGTGAGAAGGCACGCGAGGTCAAGGACTCCTCCCTTAAAATGCGTCACGGTGAGTACGGCGTTGTTGTGGACGTTAAGATCTATGACAGATCCAACTCCGACGAGCTTGCTCCCGGCGTAAACAAGGTAGTTCACGTATACGTTGCACAGAAGAGAAAGATCTCTGTGGGCGATAAGATGGCGGGCCGTCACGGTAACAAAGGTGTCGTTTCCCGTATCCTTCCCCCTGAGGATATGCCCTTCCTTGCAGACGGTACTCCCCTTGATATCGTGCTTAACCCCC
>JAZQDF010000315.1:0-3129 GCA_045546635.1 Eubacteriales bacterium | reverse complement strand
GGATGGCACTTGGAGCAAATTTCCACGTTCATATCACCCTTTACGGAATGAGTAACAACGGTAGCGCCGCAAGCACATCTAATGGTAGCTTCTTTGTACTCGGGATGTAATCCAGCCTTCATTTTAACACCTCTTTTACATTAAAGTCATTTTAATACGGCTTATTATATCACATATTTTTGATTTTTGCAATACTTTTTTTAAAAAAATTATATCTTTTCTTCTATTTTTTTACGTAATCTGCTCATAATCTTCTTTTCGAGGCGGGAAATATAGCTCTGACTGATACCGAGAGCATCTGCCACCTCCTTTTGAGTAAGCTCCCTGCCCCCTGACAGACCAAACCGTAGCTCTACGATTATTCTCTCCCTATCGCAAAGATCGGACACGGCAGCTCTTACAATACGTCGCTCCTCGTCCTCCTCCATATCCCGCGTCACGACGTCAGAATCGCTGCCGAGAATATCGGACAGCAAAAGCTCGTTTCCGTCCCAATCAACAGACAAGGGCTCGTCAATGGATATTTCCCTCTTATGAGTGGCACTCTTGCGAAGAAACATAAGAATCTCGTTTTCTATACATCTTGAGGCGTAGGTGGCAAGCTTTATATTCTTATCGCTGTTAAAGGTGGATATAGCCTTAATAAGACCGACGGTGCCAATGGAAATGAGCTCCTCAATATTTGCACCGGTATTCTCAAACCTTTTTGCAATGTAGGCCACAAGCCTGAGATTATGCTCGATCAACGCGGCCCTGGCATATTCCGAACCGATATTTTTTATCATCCTATCCTCTTCCTCTGCCGAAAGGGGTGGAGGAAGCGTTTCACTACCATTTATATAATATACGGGATTATTCGAAAAAAGGCGAATAAAAAATAACCTTATGTGAAAAAGCCCACGTTTTATCTTATCGAATCGCATTATCAAGTACGGCAGATGGCATAAGTGCCTCAAATCCACCGAAGCTGCCTCCTTCCTTATCAATTGCCAGCGTGACGGGTATCTGCTCTGTTTTATCACCGCATATCACCTTTACGCTATCCGCCTTAACTCCCACCAGGACGTGAGTATGTCCTCCTCTTGTTACGGGAATGAGTCGGATGCGTTTTTTCGTTGCTCGATCAAGCGAATCAATATCACAAAGATCAATGATATTCTGAGGCAGAATGGTTTTTGCCAGCTCTTTTTTTATAAAAAGCACAGGACTCATATCCATCGGATCGACTGCTAGATTGCCGCTGTCGATAAAAGCGGTCACAACGATGCTTTTTTCAAGAAAGCATATCTCAACGTCCACACTTCGCTCGCCCTCAATATTTGAAAAAAATGAAACAAGCATCTTAAATACTCCTATCGATAATAGTATTATCAGGGAGAGAAACAGCATTTTACGGTT
Source organism: Eubacteriales bacterium (assembly GCA_045546635.1). Taxonomy (GTDB): domain Bacteria; phylum Bacillota; class Clostridia; order Oscillospirales; family CAG-272; genus UBA1740. The sequence continues at coordinate 1,731 of JAZQDF010000315.1, read as the reverse complement.
TACCGCACCGCCATCCGCCCCAATGAAGAATTCGGATATATATTTGTCGAGTATTCCCCAGAGGAAGGATACACCGCCACCCACAAGAGCCTCAAATATCAGAAATGAAAATATGTATTTGAATCTGCGTTTTGCCCCGACACCCTTCGGTGCAATAAAGCCCATAGCAAAAAGCCCGACGGTTGCCGCCAAAAATTTCAACAAAGGGTATTCAGGAAGAAAAACCGCTGCCATAGCTACCGATGCACCCACCGCTGCCGCTATTATCAGCCGCCTCGTATCAGTCTGTGTCTTCGAAAACCTGGCGGCAAAATATAGCGAAAGTATATCAACGGTAAAGTTTATTAAAAAATATACGTCGATATATAAGGTTTTCATTTCGCACCGCCCTTCCCGATCTGTTGACTGAAAATATTGTAGCACAGAGAGTATAAATAACTTGTCATAAAATGTACTGCGAAAAATATTTTTTACATAAAAAAATCACGGAAAATATGCATAAAGCACGCTCCCGTGATTTTTGTCGTATTATCCCGAGTCATCTGACGAAGGATTCTACGTTAATATTATTTATAGTATTATTTATTTAACAAGCTTTTCAAGCTGATCTGCCGCACGCTCCATATAATCGCCCTCGAAAAGCTCGATAACACCCTTGTCGCAAAGAGATGCAAGGCTGGGATCAATGGGAAGCTGTGCGAGAACCGAGGTGGAATGTGCCGCCGCAAGCTCGTCGATCCGACTCTCGCCGTAGGGCCTTATTACCTTGCCGCAGTCGGGACAGATGATGTAGCTGTAATTCTCTACAAGGCCGAGAAGCTTAACGTCCATAAGTGCTGCCATATTAACAGCCTTCTCCACGATCATAGACACAAGCTCCTGCGGGCTGCCAACGATAATAATTCCGTCAAGAGGAAGGCTCTGGAATACGGTGAGAGGCACGTCACCCGTTCCGGGAGGCATATCCACGAACATAAAGTCAACCTCGCCCCAGACAACGTCCGTCCAGAACTGCTTTACAACTCCTGCAATAACAGGACCACGCCAAACGACCGGCTTGGTCTCCTCGTCCATAAGCAAATTAACGCTCATAACCTCGATGCCCGTTTTAGTTCTGGGCGGGAACATACCGATATCCGTACCCTCTACAGTTCCGCACTTAAGTCCAAAGGACTTCGGGATAGAGGGGCCTGTAATATCGGCGTCGAGAATAGCCGTTCTGTATCCTCTTCTCTGCATAGTAACGGCGAGCATAGAGGTAACGAGCGACTTACCTACGCCCCCCTTACCGCTTACGACACCGATAACACGCTTTACATTACTTGCCTTGTTCTGCGGCTCAAGCATAGACTCCTTAGAGCACTTCTGCGAGCAGGTAGAACAATCGTGTGAACATTCTGCCACGATTTATATCTCCTTATTTGAAAATTAAATGTATTCAACAATTATCTCGCCATCAGCTACGGTGAGCGAGATGCCCTTTATCGTCTTGCCGTAATTATCAAGAATTACGTTTGCAAGCTTATCCTCGACCTGCCTCTCGATATACCTACGCATATTTCTCGCACCGTATTTCTCGGAGTAGGACTCCTCGGCAATAAGCGATAGAACATCATCGGTATAAAGAAGCTTGATTCCCTTCTCGTCAAAGTGATCGCGAAGCTTCGAGAGCATAATATCAGCAATCTTAACGAAGTCGGATCTATCAAGATGACGGAAGGTGATGATCTC
>JAZQDF010000314.1:0-5257 GCA_045546635.1 Eubacteriales bacterium | reverse complement strand
TAGCCTGTCACGCTAGAGGTCGTGGGTTCGAGCCCCATCCGAGTCGCCATTTTCGCACACACTCATCGCTCGAACAGAGACGGTGCTGAATGACAGTCCGGTGGACTGTCAGAGCCGTCGGCGACCAAGGCGCGCAGTTCGCGCCGCGACCGAGCCCCATCCGAGTCGCCAATTTAATATACCTGCGGATTTAGCTCATTTGGTAGAGCGCCACCTTGCCAAGGTGGAGGTGGCGGGTTCGAGCCCCGTAATCCGCTCCAAAACAAAAGGACACTCCTTGTGGGTGTCCTTTTGTTTTGGACGGGAACGGGGATTTCGTCGCACCAAAGCGAAGCAACGCAGCGTAATCCGCTCTCAACGTCACTAATTAACCTTGACTTTGCAGGATTGCTGTGATATAATTATATATCTTACATAAGGAGGGGAATCGCAATGGAAAGAATTACATTAAAGGATGCTCACTACCGTATTATAGGATATGTCGACATTGCACCAAATGGAGATAAAACTCTTCGTGATTCCAGGTTTGTTATCCTTGGTTATTACAAAAAGCAGCGTGATGTAACCTTGGACTCGCGATTTGCGATAATCGGACGCGGTGATATTCTTACTACGTTATTAAGATAATATGATCGAAAATGCAATTAATGTAAATAATTATTTACAAAATCGGCATAAAATGGCAAAAAAGCAGCAATTGAGGTCTCGTTTCCTCCTAAAAAACAGGGCGTTGTTACACCCTGTTTTTTATATTTTTCGTTTGTTTTTTTCTTGAATAGTATTTAGGTGAACTCGGCGTGCCGCCGATGCTATTTTTATCCTCCGGGACGCTTGCTGACCGAAAGGAATAGAAAATGCCACACCGTATGCTCAATTCTTGCGATCTGGAACAAGGCAAGTTTATATTTTAAATTAAAATTAAAAAAACTCTTGCATTATTATTAAAAAAGTGTTAAAATATCTGTGTATGGACTAAATACAAAGGAGTCGCTGGCGAATGGATGTTTTATTTCAAATAATTACCAACCCTGTTCTTATTGTACCCGCGTTCTCGTGGTTAATAGCCCAGGTTCTCAAGAGCATTATCAGTGCTATAGTAAACAAAAAATTTTCCTTTGACCGTCTTGTCGGTGACGGAGGAATGCCCAGCGGACACTCTGCTACTGTTACATCTCTTGCAGTTATGTGCGGGGTTTCCTCGGGATTTGACAGCCCCGTTTTTGGACTTGCGGTGATGTTCGCCATCGTCGTTATGCACGATGCCCTCGGCGTAAGGCGTGAGACGGGCAAGCAGGCCGTTTCTATCATCAAGATGGCAGAATTGCTTAACGACTATTTTTCCGAGCGTGATCAGGTTATTAAGACCGATAAGCTCAAGGTGCTTGTTGGACATACACCTCTTCAGGTCGTTTGTGGCTCGCTTCTCGGTGCTGCGATCGCCATCATTTATTATTTCATCTTTATGCACTAATTTATAATTTAATATACTTTCGGAGGAAACAAAAAATGAAAATTTTGGTTATCAATGCAGGTAGCTCGTCTCTTAAGTTCCAGCTTATAGATATGGACAACGAGCAGGTTATTGCTAAGGGTATCTGCGAGGAGATCGGCGGCAAGTCGGGCTTCAAGTTCAAGGTTCCCGGCAGAGAGGATTATAAAGCGGCAGTTGCTATGCCTACCCACGCAGAGGCACTTAAGCTTGTTCTCGATACTCTTGTAGATGAGAATATGGGCGTTATCAAGTCCGTATCCGAGATCGGAGCAGTAGGACACAGAGTGGTTCACGGTGGTGAGAAGTTCGCATCCTCCGTGCTCGTTACCGACGAGGTTAAGGCCATCATCGAGAAGTGTGCAGACCTTGCACCCCTTCATAATCCCGCTAACCTTAACGGTATCGTTGTGTGCGAGAAGCTTATGGGCGTTCCTCAGGTAGCAGTTTTTGATACCTCCTTCCATCAGACTATGCCTGAGGCATCCTATATGTATGCTATTCCTTACGAGTATTACGATAAGTACAAGATCCGCCGCTACGGCTTCCACGGTACCAGCCACCGCTATGTAAGTGAGAGAGCTATTGCTCATCTTGGCAAGCCTGCCGATCAGTGCAACGTTGTTACCTGTCACCTGGGTAACGGTGCATCCTTCGCAGCTGTTAAGGGTGGCAAGTGCTATGATACGTCTATGGGCGTTACTCCCCTTGAGGGCATTATGATGGGTACCCGTTCTGGTAACATCGACCCCGCTATCATTCCTTACCTTATGCGTAAGGGCGAGATCTCCTCTGCAGACGATATTGATAAGATGCTTAACAAGAAGTCCGGTATGCTCGGTATCTCCGGCAAGACCAGCGACAACCAGGAGATTGGCCGTCTTGCTGAGGCAGGCGACAAGAGAGCGGTTCTCTGTGAGGAGATGTACTCTCATCAGATCGCGAAGCACGTTGGCTCTTACATCGTAGCTATGGGTGGTGCTGATGCTATCGTATTTACCGGCGGTATCGGTGAGAATGCAGGTCATTACAGAGCAGAGCTTGGCGAGAAGCTGGCCTTCCTCGGCGTTAAGATCGACGCTGAGAAGAACAAGATCCGCGGCGAGGAGGTTGAGATCTCTACTCCCGATTCTCCTATCAAGGTTTACGTTATTCCTACCAACGAGGAGCTCGTTATCGCACGCGATACCCTCGCAATCGTAAACTCACTCTGATTTTCAATTCATAAATGACATCGGGCTGTCTTGCGGCAGCCCGTTTGCCTTCCTTTCGGGGGCGGATTTTCATAGAAAGGTAATAGCAATGTACGACGAATTAACCTCAGTAGATATAAAGAAGATGGAGGAGGAGATCACCTACCGTAAGACCGTCCTCGCTCCCGAGCTCGGTGCCGAGCTTAAGCGTACCAGAGAGCTGGGAGACCTGTCGGAGAATGCCGAGTATAAGGAAGCCAAGTATCTGAAGCGTAAGAACGAAAGTCGCATACGCTATCTTGAAAATATGATTCGCACCGCCACCGTTATAGAGGTTGAAGCCGCCGACGGAGGAGTAGGGCTCTTTGACCGCGTCCTTATCTTTAACGAGCGTATGAACGCCGAGAGGGAGATACAGATCGTCACTACCCTGCGTCAGAATGCCTTGAAGGGTTATATCAGTAAGGAATCTCCCCTCGGCTCCGCACTCCTCGGACATAAGGTTGGTGACCGCGTTCTCATTAATGTCAGCGACACCGTGTCTTACTACGTCGTTATCCGCAGGATTACAAAGGGCGTGGATAACGAGGAGCTTCCAATTAGTGGCTTCTGATCATTAAAGCCGTTGCTGAAAATCCCCGACCAAATCGGGGTTTTTTTCTTTTTTAAAAATATACAAGGAAAAGAGTCATATCGGCTCTTTTTTGTTTGTTTTTTTGCCCGATTTTGGGCTCTCGTTTTTGTGTTATTCTCCGTCAGAATTGTGGTCAAAAATCGTGAAAAGTGCAGTATTTTCAAGGGGTTTGGGCGATTTTGCACAGAGGGACGAACTCTGCGAAGACTGTAGGAGTGTGCGACCGGATTTTTGTCGGTGTTGTCTTAACTCGGAGCGGCGGGGAAAATAGGCGGATTTTGCTTTTTACTGCCGTGGCGGTGACGCCAAAGGCGACAAGACAAATGGCGGGCGTGTCCACAACATGCAGGCAAAGCCGAGAAAATTCGAAGAATTTTCGATGGCAACTATTCTAAGAAGGAGGATTGCTTGAATGGAAAACATCAAAAAACTCTGGGAAAAACGCAACGAGATCGTTAAACCAGTAATTGCTTGGAGTGTTTTCGGCGGCACACTCGCTGTTGCAATAACTCTTGCACTTATTTTCTGGCTTTAATATAGTCAGATATCGAGAGAAAAGGGTGGAGCGATCTCGCTCCCACTCGGACCTTTTGCTCTCGGTTTTGTAAACTAAAAAACACATTTTTAAACTTTAAGGAGAAAAACAAAAATGAGAAACACTAACAAAAAGGGTTTCACAATTGTTGAGCTTGTAATTGTAGTAGCTGTTATTGCAATTCTTGCCGCAGTTCTGATTCCTACATTTAGCGGTATTATTAAGAAGGCTCAGCTTTCTTCTGACCAGCAGGCAGTTAGGAATCTTAACACCGCTCTTGCTACTTCCGTTGATAAGCCCGAATCTCTTAGAGAGCTTGCTGACATTCTTAAGGAAGCCGGCTACAACACTAAGGATGGCTTCAACTCGCTTCTCAGCGACTATGCTATTTTCTGGTACAACACCGATAAGTACAACGTAATTGTTCTTGCAACAATTGCAGACGGTACCATTTATGCTCCCGCAGAGGATGAGGAGATGGTAGCTGCATTTAAGGCAGACTATGCTGCTAATGCCAATATTTACAACCTTAAGGACCTCGCTGCAGAAGTGTTCGTAGGTGATAAGCATTATGCAACTCTTGCAGAGGCTGTTGCAACAGAGCTTGCAGAAAAGGACGAGGTTACTATTGATCTTTACAACGATGCATACTTTGCAGAGACGGTAACTGTCACTTCAGGTAAGACACTCAATCTCAATCTTAACGGACATACCATTAGTAGCGTATTCACTCAAGAAGGAGCAAGTGCTCTTATTGACAACAAGGGTACTCTTGTAATTGACGATAAGACCGGAACCGGTAAGATTACCACCGCTGCTACAAATCCCGACAAACAGGATGTTCCCGGTTATGCAAGTAATACTATTACCAATACCGGAACCCTTATTCTTGAAAACGGTATCATTGAGAATACATCCGAAGGAACTTGTTGCTGTGCCGTTGACAATCTCGGCAGTGGTCATTTCACTATGAATGGAGGAACTTTGATTTCTCACAATTCTTATGCTATTAGACAGTATAACACAACCGCTTCTAAGGATAATGTTGTTGAAATCAATGGTGGTAAGATAGAACACAACAACAAGACTACTGTAATTTGGCAGCAGGATGGAACTAACGAGGGTATGGGAGGAACTCTTTCTATAACCGGCGGATATATTGACGGTACCATTCTTCTCGGTTGGTATGGAACATCAAGTGATTATAATGTGACTATTGAAAACTGTACCGTTGATACAATTTGGATTTATGAAAATTGCTCTATTCCCGAGTCGAACATTAGCATTAGCAATGTTACCTACCTCAATGGTGGATTAAAAGATGATCGCAAATAATATCTAAATGTCATAGCTACATAATAGATCAACCCCGAGGCTCGTCCTCGGGGTTGTTTTTTGTTGATGGC
>JAZQDF010000313.1:0-2492 GCA_045546635.1 Eubacteriales bacterium | reverse complement strand
GTACGGAATCGCCGTTGAGATCACCGAGATGGATGGTCGAAGAGTTGAGAGCGTACACGTTATCGACAAGCGAAATGACGAGAACGAAGAGGATGAAGAATCCGAGGAAAAGCCTGAAAATTAAGTCATTTTGACAATTATACTTTACAAAAATGCAAGGCGGCGACCCTTTGGTCGCCGCTTTTTTAATTCACTCACGCCTTGGATCTTGTGCGGGAAAGCTCACTTTTTGCATTAAACGCTGCCAGGATCGCCACGGTTATGGAAAGGGCGAAGAGTATTTTCATCACAAGCCAGAGAGGAGCCGTCGTGCTGCCGCAGAAATTGAAGGCTGTGCGGCAGAGATACGCCGACACAAGCGAGGCGGCAAGGGGGAGCACGAAAGAAGTTATCGGGCGAAGGGTGAAGCGTATCTTCCGCCTGAGGCGAAGGAAGGACAGAATAAAGTTATAGCTCTCCATAGCGACGATCACCAGAGCGTAGCCCATAATACCCATACGGGGGATGAGAAGCCACACCAGGATGACCGAAAGAAGCGAATCGGTAATGTTCACCCACATTGAGAAGACCTGCTCGCCTATGCCCTTCAGAATAGAGTCTGTCACGTGGTCGAGATACATTATAGGAACCACTATAGCAAGGGTGGAGAGATAATAGCCTGCATCGTAGGAGTTATAAACCGTATATCCAAGCTCCTCGGCGAAGACAAAAAGAAATACTGCAGATATTACGGCGTAGCTGAGCGTTGCGTTCAGGGCACGGGAGGCGATGCTGTTCATCCTGGCACGGCGGTCTGCCGCCATATCCTCGGCAAACTCGGGAACAAGAAGGCCCGCGAAGGAGGAAAGAGGGGACATAGGATAAACCACCATAGGAAGAGCCATACCGTGAAGAGTGCCGTAATGTGCGTATGCCTCCGCATCCGTCTCACCGCTCTCACGAAGCTTTTTCGGTATGAGAATATGCTCTACATTCAGTAGAAGCGAGCGTACGTATGCAGAAAACGCAAGAGGCAGAGCCGTTCTTGCAACCGAGCCAAGAGTCGACTCGCCCGACGTCGACCTTGCACCGTTTTTACGCCAATCATATAAGAATTCAAAGAAAATCAGCAGAAAACCAAGTATTTCTGTAAGAGAAATGCCTATGCAAAGGCCGATGACCGCACTAACCGTTCCGTAGGGCAGAAGATATATTACAAGGACAACGGTAAGGAGTATCCTGACGAGCTGACAGAATACCGACACAGCGGCGTTAAAGCCCACACGCTTTACCCCAATAAAATAGCCCGACAGTGCCGAGCTGAGTGCAGCGGGAAGAAGGGATGCCGAAAGAACACGCAGAGAGCCGACGGTGCGGGTGTCGGAGAGGACCGAGCCACCGATCAGCCCCGAGCCGAAAAACAGGCCTGCCGTTGCGAGAAGGCCGAATGCCAGCGAATAGACGAAGGCTCCCCTGAGGATACCGCCGAGCCTATCTGCCCTACCCTCGCCAACAGCAGATGCAACCAGCCTGGTGACCGTAAGGCTGATGCCGGAGGTGGCAAGAGTGACGGCAAACGAGTAGACGGTCATAACGAGAGTATATATGCCCACCCCTTCTGCACCGACGGTGCGGGAAATAAAAGCACCGAGGAGCATTGAGGCGGTACGCATAGCCAGCCCCACCAGAGTAAGTAATATTCCGCTCTTGAAAAATCTTTTTACCTCGCTCATTCATCCCTCACAGCCGCATTTTCGCTCGTTTTTTTGCTACATAATAATTATATGAGTTGAAAATAATAAAAATATTAAAAATTTTTCAAAAAGGACTTGCATTTTCTGAAGTAATGTGTTATAATTATCCTCGCTGATTTGTGTAATCAAATAAAATTTATATAAAATTACGCTCGCAAGGGCGGGATTTTTGGAGGTGTCAAAATGGCTAAGTGCAGTATCTGCGGTAAGGGCGTTGTTTTCGGACACAACGTATCTCACTCCAACCGTAAGACCAACAGAACCTGGAAGCCCAATATCCGCAAGGTTAAGGCTGTCGTTAACGGAACCAACACTACCGTTTCCGTTTGCTCCCGTTGCCTTCGTTCCGGAAAGATCGAACGTGCATAATGGACTTAAAAAACTCTGCTTATAAGGCAGAGTTTTTTAATTATATTTGCTATAAAAGTATGAAGGCTTTAATCGTAGACGAAAGAATTGATGAAAAATGCGAGAGAGCCCTTGTGAAAGAGGGCTTTTTCCTATTGAAGCTGCCGCCCGACACCCGTCTTGGCGAGGCGGTCAGATCTCATCCCGATACGGTGCTGTTTTACTCGGACGGTCAGATCATCACCACGGCGGAATACGCCGAGGACAGACTGTATTTCTTTACAGATATAAGAGAATACTGCCCCGAGGTAAGACTACGCTTCACCGATGAAAGCAGAGGAGAGGACTACCCGCACGACTGTATAATGAACGCCCTAAGTCGGAGGCCAAGCGGTCTTAGGAAGACAATGA
>JAZQDF010000312.1:0-2565 GCA_045546635.1 Eubacteriales bacterium | reverse complement strand
GTCAGCGTGAGGAGTGAACTCGGGTCTGTGCTTGCCGCGAAGAATATTCGCAGCCTTAACAGCAGTTCTGCCAAGAGGCTGGCCTGCTGCATCGATAACGTACCACTTACGCTCGATGTTCTGTGCGTTTGCCATAAATGTGGACATTTTTATTTCCTCCAAAATTTTGATACTTTTTTCAAGCTTGTTTATTATAGCATAACAATTCCCGGTTGTCAATGCTTTTTTGAAAGTTTTTTATGGGAAAATTGATTTAGAAATCGACTCCTCCGTTTTTCTCCCTAAATCTCCCGTTTGCTCCTTTTTTCTCGAACGAGGGGTGATAAAAATTTTTGAATATTTTTTGTGAAAAAGTGACAAAAGCGGGATTTTTGCCAGAAAAAGTCCTCATCCGGCGGAATTTTAAAAAAATATCTATTGATTTTTATTTCGCATTATGATATTATATATTGAACGAAAAATTAAAATCAAGGAGTAAATAATGAATAACGAAGAAAAGAATCTCACCCCCGAAAACGAGGGTAGTGAAGAGGTTAAAGCCACCGAGTCAAAGAAGGGCCTCTCCGGCGGTGTACTTATCGGTATTATCGCGGCTGCGATCTGTGTCGTAGTTGCTGTGATCCTGCTTATCGTCCTTCTCCCCGGTAATAAGAATTCGGGCGACGGCGGAAATAACGACGACGGCAACAACGGCGACGACAGCGGAAACGTTGATCCACAGCCCGAGACCGACGTCACCTACAGCGTCACCGTTGTAGATCAGGACGGCAATCCTGTAAAGGGTGCTATGGTTTATTTCTACGGCAACGGCTCAGGCATCGACGTGCCTTTCCCCACAAACAAGGATGGTGTTGCATCCTATAAGACCGATAAGGGTGTTGCAAACGTTTCTCTCTTCACCCTCCCCACAGGCTATGAGTACGTAAAGCTCGGTCAGAAGCAGGATCTTGATTCTGATAACAAGCTTACTATCACCGTCACTAAGAAGGCCGAGGAGAACACAGGCGTCAGCTACACCATCCGCGTAGTAGACCAGAACGGGGATGCGGTTGTAGGAGCAATGGTGCAGATGTGCTCGGATAGCTGCTTCCCGTTTGATCCCACCGACGAAAACGGTGAGTCGGTAAGCATTAGAAAGCAGGATGACTTCAAGGCACAGATCATATCCCTCCCCGATGGCTATACCGATATTACGAACGGTGAATACCAGCTGTTCAGCGGTGATGCCGAGGGTGGCTTTACCGTAACCATCGTGGTAACCAAGAACTAAGCATAATAAAAAGCAAGCACGGGACTTATTCCATAGTGCTTGCTTTTTGTTTTATATCAACCGTCGTCCTTTTCGCTCTTCTTACGGGGCAGACGCTCTACCAGTCTGAAGCCGTCTATCTCACCCTTACACATAGCGTTGAAAATACGGTGCTTTACACCCTTGTTGCTCCTCTCAAGCTCGGCGAGGAGCTTTTTCATATTTTCACGCTCGGTGGCGTGATCCTCGGGACAAAGGCTCTTTACTACGGGCAAGCTCCTGCGATTGACGAAATACTGCACGTCCTTCTCGGTGGCGTAGAGCAGGGGACGTATTAGCCCCAGACGTCTGTTTGACAGATATGACTTTGGCGAGAAGCAGCCCAGCCGCCCCTCAAAAAACATATTCATCATAAAGGTCTCTACCGCATCGTCAAAGTGATGGCCGAGGGCTACCTTGTTGCAATTTTGTGCCTGTGCCGCCGAATGAAGCGATCCGCGACGCAGCTTCGCACACAGCGAGCAGGGGTTGGGCTCCTTTCGTATATCAAAAACTATTTTGGCGATGTCGGTCTTTTCCACAACGTATTTGACGTTTATTCTGCGGCAGAACTCCTCTATCTCGGAGAAATCCATACCCTCAAAGCCCATATCAACGGTGATTGCAACCACCTCGTATTTCTTGGGATAGAAGCGACGCATCTCCGCCAGCGTCTCAAGCAGTACAAGAGAATCCTTGCCTCCCGACACACCTACGGCGATCCTGTCACCATCCTCTATCATACAGTAATCCTCAACCGCCCGCCTGACGAAGCTGAGCATTCTTCTCATTTCACTCATAGTCAAAAATGAATCCTTTGCATAAACTGAAAAAGAACCTTGGGGCGTAAAGCCATTTCACGCGACAAGACTCAAAAAACACGGAGGTTTTTATATGCCGACTAAAATCTATATTGCACTGGGACACAACCCCTCGGGCTTCAATACGGGAGCCGAGGGTAACGGATATTACGAGCAGGATATAACCTACGAGATTGGCAGACGGCTGTATAACCTTCTGCTTACAAATCCCGAGTTTGCACCCCGTCTCTCCCGTCCCACGCCGGATACCGTCCGGGGCAGGAATAATTCCACCAGCCTTGTTGATAGGGTAAACGAGGCAAACGAATGGGATGCGGATATATTTATCTCGCTTCATACAAACGCCGCCGAAAATCAGAACGCCACGGGAAACGAGGCCCTGGTTTACGGCCCGGGACAGAGGGTTGCAAACGATCTTGCCGCCCGAATTTTAGAGCAGCTTACACTTACCACGGG
>JAZQDF010000311.1:0-1601 GCA_045546635.1 Eubacteriales bacterium | reverse complement strand
GTCAGACGCAGGTTCTGACCTGCGCTACGCTCGGCTCCATGTCTGATGTTCAGCTGCTCGACGGCATCGACGAGGAAGAAACCAAGCGTTATATGCACCACTACAATATGCCCGGTTACTCCACCGGTGAAGCAAAGGCTTCCCGCAGCCCCGGACGTCGCGAAATCGGTCACGGTGCACTCGCAGAACGTGCGCTCGTTCCGGTTCTTCCCTCTGTTGAAGAATTCCCCTATGCAATCCGTCTCGTTTCCGAAGTCGTTTCCTCCAACGGTTCCACCTCTCAGGCTTCCGTTTGCGGATCCACCCTTGCTCTTATGGCGGCAGGCGTACCGATCAGCGCACCCCTTGCAGGTATTTCCTGCGGTCTTATCACCGCAGAGGACGGCTCCTGGGATACTATGATTGATATCCAGGGCCTTGAGGACTTCTACGGCGATATGGACTTCAAGGTAGCAGGTACCAAGAAGGGTATTACCTCTATTCAGATGGACCTTAAGGTTGACGGCCTTACTCCCGAGATCATCAAGCAGGCTCTTGAGACCACTCACCAGGGCAGAAACGAGATCATTGACAAGGTGATCCTTCCTGCAATTGCTGAGCCCAGAGCAGAGGTTTCCGAATACGCTCCCAAGATGATCTCTATGACCATCAATCCCGATAAGATCCGCGAGGTAATCGGTAAGGGTGGCTCTGTTATCCAGAAGATCGTTGCCGATACGGGTGCTAAGGTTGACATCAACGACGACGGTACCGTATTTATTGCGGCAGTCAACCGTGCGAGTGCTGATATGGCGAAGGCTATTATCGATGCTATCGTATTCGAGCCCGAGGTAGGCGAGACCTATGAGGGAACCGTTACCAGAATCATTCCTATCGGTGCGTTCGTTGAGTTCGCTCCCGGTAAGGAGGGTATGGTTCATATCTCCAAGCTTCAGCAGCAGAGAACCGAGAAGGTTGAGGACGTTGTATCGGTTGGCGATACCGTTCGCGTTAAGTATCTCGGCACCGACGAGAAGGGCAGACAGAACCTTTCTATGCGTGACGCTGCTCCCAAGGCTGAGTAATTCAGGCAGATAATTTAAATATACTTAAAGCGGCAACCGAGTATGGCTGCCGCTTTAAAATTGTTGGCGGGACAAGGGGTGTCACGCTTTCGCGTTTTTGTCCTTTTGATTATGTAAAATTCACATAAAAATCGCTCTCACGTATAATATATAATAATTAAAATAAATAAAAACGCGAAAAAAACAAATTTTTTTAAAAAAACTATTGACTTATTTGCGAATAAGTAGTATAATCATTACAAGAAAGTGCATAAGTTTGTCTTTTCGCCGAAGGTGTGAGAGTCGGGGCTTGCCGATGACTATTCGCCCAATGGTTTTTGACTGCTTGATTTGACCGCCCCGGCAGGGATGAATATGTGTTTTCACAAAAAAGAAATTTTTTATTATATTAAAGGAGAAAATTTACTATGAACAAGAACATTGTAAAATTGATCGCAATTTTAGTGATGTGCTTCGTAATCGGTTCTGTTCTTGTAGCCTGCAAGGGCGAGACTGGTCCCCAGGGTGCAACTGGTGCTACCGGTGCTCAGGGTCCTC
>JAZQDF010000310.1:0-1566 GCA_045546635.1 Eubacteriales bacterium | reverse complement strand
CCTCCGACTTCCGCCTTCATAATCTGACGGATTGCCTTCGCAATTCTGCCGTGGCGTCCGATAACCATACCCGTGTCGTCCTCCGCAACGGTAAGAACAAGCTCGATGTCATCACCGTTTACGGTTTCCTCGACAACGACTGCATCGGGGGTGTCAACTATCGCACGTGCGATGTCGGTAAGTATTTTCTTGAAATCCATTTACTCTACCCGTTTTCCGAAATTACTTGATGATGTCGGCCTTCTTGAGAAGAGATCTTACAGTATCGGTAGGCTGAGCACCGTTGTTGAGCCACTTGGTAGCCTTGTCAGCGTCGATCTTAACGTCTGCAGGATTGGTCATAGGGTTGTAGTAGCCAATCTCCTCGATAGGAGCACCGTCACGACGAGATCTCTCGTCTGCAACTACGATACGGTAGAAGGGATTCTTCTTCTTACCCATTCTTGTAAGTCTGATTTTTACTGCCATTTTGATTTTCCTCCAAAATTTGAATAATTTATTTTATTTTAGTTTTAAAAACTCCTAATTAACGGAAGCCGCCCATTCTGCGTCCGAGCATCTTTCTCGCACCCTTGCCGGAGAGCTGCTTCATCATTTTCTTCATCTGATCAAACTGCTTCAGCAGTCTGTTGACGTCCTCAACACCAAGGCCGCATCCCTTGGCGATCCTCTTACGGCGTGAGCCGTTGATGATATCGGGCTTAAGCCTTTCCTCGGGAGTCATAGAGAGGATTATTGCCTCGATCCTTGCCATCTGCTTCTCATCCACCTGTGCATTTTTAAGTGCACCTGCGTTTGCACCCGGCATCATAGCCAGCAGCTGATCAAGGTTACCCATTTTCTTAAGCTGGCGAAGCTGGTCGAGGAAGTCCTCGAGGGAGAAGGTCTGCTCACGCATCTTCTTCTCAAGCTCCATAGCATTCTTCTCATCGTATGCCGCCTCAGCCTTCTCAATAAGAGAGAGAATGTCGCCCATACCGAGAATTCTCGATGCCATTCTGTCGGGGTGGAACAGCTCAATGGCATCCATCTTTTCGCCCATTCCGACGAATTTGATGGGCTTGCCGGTGATATATTTTACCGAGAGAGCCGCACCGCCTCGTGTATCACCGTCCATCTTGGTAAGGACTACACCGGTGATGTCGAGAAGATCGTTGAAGGTTTTCGCTACGTTAACAGCATCCTGGCCGGTCATAGCGTCAACGGTAAGAAGGATCTCGGTGGGATTAACGCTGGCCTTTATCTTAACCAGCTCCTCCATAAGAGCCTCGTCAATATGAAGTCGGCCCGCGGTATCAATGATAACCATATCGTGACCGTTCTTTTTAGCGTGCTCAACGCCTGCCTTCGCAATTTCAACAGGGGATATCTTAGCACCCAGCGAGAAGACGGGAACCTTAACCGATTCACCGACGATTTTAAGCTGGTCAACGGCGGCGGGTCTGTATACGTCGCAGGCAACCAGCAACGGTCTTTTCCCCTGCTTCTTATAGAAGGATGCCAGCTTTGCGGCGTGGGTGGTTTTACCTGCGCCCTGAAGACCGGTCATCATTATTACAGTGGGGG
>JAZQDF010000309.1:0-2947 GCA_045546635.1 Eubacteriales bacterium | reverse complement strand
CCCTACCCTGCTGTAAAGGGTCTGTTTGGCAAGCCCACCGTTGAGAACAACGTTGAGACCTTCGCTAACATTCCTCAGATTATCCTTAACGGTGCCGAGTGGTTCTCCTCTATGGGTACCGAAAAGTCCAAGGGTACTAAGGTATTCGCTCTCGGCGGAAAGATTAACCACACCGGTCTTGTTGAGATTCCTATGGGTGTTACTCTTGACACCATCATCAACGAGATAGGCGGCGGTATCCCCGGCGGCAAGAAGTTCAAGGCTGCTCAGACCGGCGGTCCCTCCGGCGGATGTATTCCCGCCAGCCTTATCGATACCGAGGTTGACTACGATAACCTCGTTGCTCTCGGCTGTATGATGGGCTCGGGTGGCCTTATCGTAATGGACGAGGACAACTGTATGGTTGATATGGCTAAGTTCTTCCTCGAATTCACCGTTGATGAGTCATGCGGTAAGTGTACCCCCTGCCGTGTAGGTACAAAGCGTCTGCTTGAGATCCTCGACAAGATCACCGACGGCAAGGGCACGCTTGAGGACATCGACAGACTCGAGGAGCTTTGCAACTATATCAAGGCAAACTCGCTTTGCGGTCTCGGCCAGACTGCTCCTAACCCCGTTCTCGCAACCCTTAAGTTCTTCCGCGACGAGTATATTGCTCACGTTGTAGATAAGAAGTGTCCCGCAGGCGTATGTAAGAGCCTGCTCTCCTTCGTAATTGATCAGGACAAGTGTATCGGCTGTGGCAAGTGTGCAAAGAATTGCCCTGTTGATGCTATTACCAAGACCGATTACGTTGCCCCCGGTCACAAGCTTCCCTCCTATACTATTGATACGGCAAAGTGTATCAAGTGCGGTGCTTGTGTTGCGGGATGTAAGTTCAATGCAATTTCCAAAAAATAATGAAAGGAGTACGCTGAAATGGAAATGTTAAATGTAACTGTTAACGGTATTGCTGTAAGCGTACCCAAGGGAGCCACTATTCTGGAGGCTGCCCGCGTAGCAGGCGTGGAGATTCCCACTCTCTGCTATATGAAGGAAAAGAATGAGATCGGTGCCTGCCGTATCTGTGTAGTTGAGGCTACTGGTGCTCGCGGACTCGTTACCGCCTGCGTTTATCCCGTAACCGAGGGTATGGCTATTCAGACCAACACCCAAAAGGTAAGAGATGCAAGAAAGACAACTCTTGAGCTTATTCTTTCCACCCACGATATGAACTGTCTGTCCTGCCCCCGTTCGACAAACTGCGAGCTTCAGAAGCTCTGCCTCGAGTACGGTGTGGATTCTCACGCATTCGAGGGCTTCAAGCCCACCTACGAGCTTGACTACTCTACTCCCCACCTTGTAAGAGACAACAACAAGTGTATCCTTTGCCGCAGATGTGTAGCGGTATGTAATGAGCAGTACGTATCTGTTATCGGTGCCAACAACCGCGGTATCGATACCTGCATCGGCCAGCCCTTCAATCTCTCTCTTAACGATACCCCCTGTATCTCCTGCGGTCAGTGTACCGCCGTGTGTCCCACCGCAGCTCTTACCGAGCGTGACGACACCGATAAGGTATGGGCGGCTCTCGCCGATCCTACAAAGCACGTTGTAGTTCAGACTGCTCCCTCTATCAGAGCAACCCTCGGCGAGTGCTTTGATATGCCTATCGGCACGAACGTTGAGGGCAAGATGGTTGCAGCTCTTCGCAGACTCGGCTTTGAGAAGGTATTTGACACAAATACCGCGGCAGACTTTACCATCGTAGAGGAGGCTACCGAGCTTCTTGACAGAGTAAACAACGGTGGTACTCTTCCTATGATCACCTCCTGCTCGCCCGGATGGGTTAAGTTCTGCGAGCTTTATTATCCCGAGATGACCTCTCACCTTTCCACCTGCAAGTCGCCTCAGCAGATGGGCGGTGCTCTTATCAAGACCTATTGGGCTGATAAGATGGGCTATGATCCCAAGGATATCTTCGTAGTTTCCATTATGCCCTGTACCGCAAAGAAGTTTGAGGTTCAGCGAGAGGATATGTCCGCGGCAGAGGGATGCGTTGACGTTGACGTTGCTCTCACCACCCGTGAGCTGGCGAGAATGATCGGCCGTGCGGGTATCAAGTTCACCTCCCTTCCCGACGAGGGGTTTGACTGTCCCCTTGGCGTTGATACCGGTGCCGCAGTTATCTTCGGTGCTACCGGAGGCGTTATGGAGGCTGCTCTCCGTACTGCAAACGACGTTCTCACAGGCAAGGATAACACCGAGATCGAATTCCACGAGGTTCGTGGTACCGAGGGACTCAAGGAGGCAACCTACAACATCGCAGGTATGGATATCAAGGTTTGCGTTGCATCTGGTGCAGCAAATGCCAAGACTGTTATGGAAAAGATCGCAAGCGGCGAGGCAGATTGGACCTTCGTTGAGATTATGGGTTGTCCCGGTGGCTGTGTAAACGGCGGCGGTCAGCCTATCCAGCCTCAGCACGTTCGTGATACCGTAGATCTCAAGGCTGTAAGAGCAAAGGCTCTCTACGACCAGGATACCAGGATGGAGATGAGAAAGTCCCACCTTAACCCTGTTATCAAGGAAGTATACGACAACTACTTCAAGGGTGGCTACGGCTGTCACGCAGCTCACCACGCTCTTCATACCTCTTATAAGGGTAGAAAGAAGTATAATTTCTGATATTTATAAAAAACAGGCTTCCGGATTAATGGAGGCCTGTTTTAATTTGCTTGTTTATTTGTAAGCACCCGCAAGGAGTGCTCTGGGAGGGGTATTCACCTTTGGTGAAGATATCCACACTCGCCTTAGATGAGCCAGCTCCTCACGGCTTCGTGGGATATGCGAACCCTCGCACCTTACGGTGCAGGGTTCGATCCTGACCGACTGTGCCAATAAAAAAGAGCACCCACAAGGAGTGCTCTTTTTTATTGGCGCAGAGGGAGGGATTCGAACCCTCGTG
>JAZQDF010000308.1:0-10191 GCA_045546635.1 Eubacteriales bacterium | reverse complement strand
GGCAAGGCTGTCGTAGCCGCCGATAATATCCACGCCGTAGGGCTTGAAGGATACGATAGTCGCACCGCGGGTCATAACCCGAAGCTCTGCCACCTCATTGGTAAGGGTGACGATCTCAACGGTCTCACCCGCCTTAGTAGTTCCGAAAATTTCTCTTTTCATAATCCACCTCAAAAAGTATTTCTATATTCATTATATCTCATCCTTCCAAAAAAGTAAAGAGCAAATTTCAATTTACCGAAAGCCTTTCTTGACAAGCCATTAAATATATGCTATTATATAAAAAGAATATTATTAAGGCAGGTTTTTAAAAATGAACAAGGCTGTTATAGTAATAAACGGTGCGGGCGGTGTCGGCAAGGACACCATCTGCGATCTCGCGGCAAAGCATTTCCGCGTAAAAAACATCTCCTCGGTGGATCCCATCAAGGAGATCGCAACCTTCTGCGGCTGGACGGGTGTTAAGGACGACAGGGCAAGGAAGTTCCTCCACGATCTTAAGACCGTCACCGCCGAGTATAACGATTTCCCGACGAAATGGGCACTTAACGTCTTCCGTCAGTTTCTCGAGAACGACGAGGAGATACTCTTCGTGCATATCCGCGAGCCCTGGGAGATCGAGAAGTTCGTCAGGGCTACCGACGGTGTTGCAAAAACCCTGCTTGTCCGTGGCGGCAGCAGGAGCAGAGCAGGGGCGTACGGCAACGCTGCCGACGATATGGTTGAGAATTACGAGTACGATTACTACTTCGTAAACGACCGTCCCCTTGACGAGACCGAGGCCAGTGTTAAGGAGCTGTTTTCGGGCATCCTTCAAAATAACTAAAAGACAGGAGCAGCTATGATCAGTGTAAACGACGGCCTCTTCAGGCTGGATACGAAAAGCACGACCTACGCCTTCCGCATTAACGAGGGCTATCCCGAGCATCTGTATTACGGACGCCGCCTCTGTGACAATGATTTTTCTGCGGTGGCTCTGAAGAACACCATTGACCTGGGCTCAACGGTGAAGTGCGAGGGCTCGGGGTTCTTCCTTGAAAGAAATCTTCTTGAATACTCGGGCGTGGGCAGGGGAGATTACCGTCACAGCCCTATAGAGCTTCTTATGCCCGACGGTAGCTTCGTCTGCGACTTCACCTATACGGGCTATGCAATATTTGAGAATGCGTATACCCACCCCGACCTTCCCACCGCATACGGCGAGGCTATGAGGCTGGAGGTGGATCTTTCGGACGAGAAGTTTCCCGACCTTACCTTAAGGCTGCATTATACGGTCTTTGAGGACGCGGACGTTATCTGCCGCAACGCCGAGCTTGTCTATGACAGCTACGAGAGTAATGACAAGACGAGCTTCGTATATATCCGCAAGCTGATGAGCCTTATGCTCGATCTTCCCGAGGCGGATTACGAGATGTTGACGCTTGACGGTGACTGGGGTAAGGAGGCACACGAGCACCGCCGCTATCTTGAGTGCGGTATATTGGTAAACGAGTCTA
Organism: Eubacteriales bacterium; assembly: GCA_045546635.1. GTDB lineage: Bacteria > Bacillota > Clostridia > Oscillospirales > CAG-272 > UBA1740. The sequence continues at coordinate 8,695 of JAZQDF010000308.1, read as the reverse complement.
CCGTCGGTGCATCCTCCAATAAGCACAATCCCGCCTTTGCCCTCCTTGAGCGTGGTGCGGACGAGTCGCGGGGCAGGGTGTACGGCTTCAACCTTATCTACAGCGGAAATCATTACTCCGCCGTAGAGCGTTCTACCTTCGATACCGCGAGGGTTATGACGGGTATAAATCCCCATTGTATGCTCTGGCGGCTCCGTCAGGGCGACAGCTTCGTTACACCCCAGGCGGTGATGACCTATTCACCTAACGGTCTTAACGGTATGATGGCGAATATGCATACCTTCGTTAATAATCACATCGTCCGCGGTCAGCATAAGAATGCCGACAGACCTATCGTCCTCAATAACTGGGAAGCGACATTTTTCAATTTTAACCGCCGCAAGGTCCTAGCACTTGCACGGTCGGCAAAAAAGCTAGGAATAGAGATGTTCGTCCTTGACGACGGCTGGTTCGGCAGGCGAAACAGCGACAGGGCAGGCCTTGGCGACTGGGTGGAGAACAGACGAAAGCTTCCCGGAGGTATTAAATCCATCGCCCGTGCGGTAAATCGGATGGGAATGAAGTTCGGTCTTTGGTTCGAGCCCGAGTGCGTAAATCCTGACAGCGACCTTTACCGTGCCCATCCCGATTGGGCGGTAAGCATTGAGGGGCGTCGGCTTACTCTGGGCAGAAATCAGCTCGTCCTCGACCTTACCAGAAAAGAGGTCAGAGAATATATTGTCGAAAGTGTTGACAGGGTGTTGTCTGATGCCAACATCGAGTACGTCAAATGGGACTACAACCGTCATATCAGCGATATGTATTCCTCCTCCTTAAGTCAGCAGGGCGAGTTCTTCCACAGATATATTCTCGGCCTTTATGAGATCCTCGGCGAGCTCTTCCATAAGAGACATCCCGAGATACTCTTTGAGAGCTGCTCGTCGGGCGGCAACCGCTTTGATCTTGGTATGCTCTGCTACTCGCCGCAGATATGGACGTCGGATAACACCGATCCTATAGAGCGGCTGGATATTCAGGGCGGAATTTATAACTTCTATCCTCAGTCCACCGTGTCGGCACACGTGTCTATGGCACCTCATCAGCAGACTCTGCGGGATACGCCCATACAGACGAGATTTAACGTCGCCGCCTTCGGTGTCCTCGGCTACGAGCTTGACTTCGGCGAGCTTACTCCTGCCGAGCGTAGACAGGTGAAGGAGCAGATAGCCTTCTATAAGGCACATAGAAGAAGCTTCCAGTACGGCAGGCTCAGGAAGGTCAGACTTAAAAATCCCGAGGAAATTTCCTGGCAGATTCACTCTGACGACGAGGTCCTCGCTGCAATATATCAGAAATACAAGACAGCCTGCCCCGGCAGAGACCGTCTTGACGTTCCCGGGCTTGACGCCGATAAATTATATAGCATCGAGTCGCGGGATCAGTATCTTCGTATAAGACGCTTCGGCGGACTTATAAAGCATATAACTCCCATTTACCTGAATCCCGACGGATTTATTCTCCGTACCGTTGACCGCCACTTCGCTATGAAGGACGGTAAGGAGCTATACACCGCCAGCGGTGCTATGCTCTCGGAGGGAATAAATCTTGCGATGCAATACGAGGGCTCGGGCTATGATAGAGGTCTGCGTATTCTCGGTGATTTCGGATCAAATCTTTACGTTATAAAGGAGATTAAAAATGGACAGACAGACAAGACTTAATAAAATTTGCTTTGGTCTCGGAACGGTTGGCCGCGACGCACTCTACTCGCTTGTAAGTATGTATCTTCTGGTGCATCTTACCGACGTTGTCACCTTCTCGGATAAGGGACTTTGGGCAGTCGGAATTCTTCTGACCTGCTTCGGCGTTTTTGACGCCATCATCGATCCCTTCGTCGGTGCTATAGTTGACAACACCAAGACGAGATGGGGTAAATTCAAGCCCTGGATACTTATCGGTATGATCGGTACGGGTGTTCTCACCGTCCTTATGTTCCATAACTTTGATATGGGCGAGACCGAGCATATTATCCTCCTCGGCGTGACCTATCTTCTCTTCAGCATCTTCTTCTCGCTTAACGACATCGCATACTGGTCGCTTATGCCCGCGATCTCGAAGGATCAGACCGTCCGCGAGGGTGTCGGTGCCTTTGCAAGAATATGTGCCAACGTGGGTATGTTTTCAATGGTGCTTATCTACCTTAACGTTCCCTCGATGTTCTCCTTCCTCGGCGATAACAAGCGTGATATCTACTTCTTCTTCGCCATTATCGTTGCGGTTATTATGTGGATATTCCAGTCCATCACCCTTATCGGCGTAAAGGAGGACAGAAGTCAGCTTCAGGCGGCAGAGCGTACCACCTTAAAGGATCTCTGGCGTGCCCTGATCGGCAACGATCAGCTTATGGTCACTGCCGTTTCTATGGTGCTCTTTATGATCGGCTATTGCACCACCACAGGCTTTGGCACCTACTACTTCAAGTACGCCTTTAAAAACGAGGATATGTATATGATCTTCGCCGCCGTTCTTGCCGTGGCACAGCTTACCGCCCTGTCGGTATTCCCCCTGTTCAGAAAGAAGTTCACGAGAAAGCAGCTTTACACAGGCTCTATGATAGCCGTTACGGTCTCCTACGTGATCTTCTTCCTCTCCTTCGAGCTTCTTCCTCTTATCGTTATTGCGGGACTTGGGCTCTTCTTTGCACAGGCATTTATCCAGCTGCTTATGCTCCTCTTCCTTGCGGATGCGGTGGAGTACGGCGAGTGGAAGCTTGGCAAGCGTAACGAGGCGGCGTCCTTCGCCGTTCAGCCCTTCATCAACCAGTTCGGCGGTGCTATCAGTAAGGGCATCGTGTCCTTTACTCTTATCATATCGGGACTTAACCTTGTTGCCAACGAGCTTGAGCCCTTTGAGAAGGGTTCGCCCGAGTTCGTTGATATTATCAATGCGATCCCCGGCAGCTCTATCTGGATTATGAAGCTGTCTATGATGATCCTGCCTCTTATCTGCATCCTTGTGGGCTTCGTTCTCTATCAGAAGAAGTTCAAGATAGACGAGAAGATGTACGCCCAGATCGTCAAGGATCTTGAAGAAAGAAATTCCGAAAAGGTAGAAAAATAATGAAATTCACTCTGAAGGAAGGCCTGCTTTTAGGTACGGCCACCGCCGCCACACAGATCGAGGGCGGTGATGAAAATAACAATTGGGCACGCTTTGCCCGTGAGGGTAAGGTGGATGACGGAAGCTCGCCTACCCGTGCCTGCGACCATTATAACAGATGGCGTGAGGACATCGACCTTATGGCAGAGATGGGTATGCAGGTATACCGCCTCGGCATCGAGTGGTCAAGAATTGAGCCCAGCCAGGGCGACTATGACGAGGACGTGCTCTATCACTACCGCGAGGAGATAGAGTATATGATAGAGAAGGGAATCAAGCCCCTGCTTACCCTTCATCATTTCTCAAATCCCCTCTGGTTTGAGGATATGGGCGGCTGGACGAATCCCGACAGCATCGATATCTTCATTGATTTTGCCAGCGAGGTTGTGGAGTATCTCGGCGATATCGTTGACGAGTATATCACCATAAACGAGCCTAACGTCTACTGCCTTAACGGTTATTTCTACGGCATCTGGCCACCCGAGAGGAAGTCTCTTTCGGATTACTGTAAGGCTCTTTCCAATATGGCGGCAGCCCACGTGAAGTGCTATCAGCTTATTCACAATATCCGTCTTGATATGGGTAAAAGCAGGGAGGAAACTCTCGTTTCCTTTGCCAACCACCTTCGCGTCTTCGCACCGAAGAATTACTCTAATCCCATCCACCGCCTGATGTCCTCCTTTATGGAGCGTATGTTCCAGTCGGCTGTGACCGATGCTATGATGGTGGGCAGGGTGCGTTTTCCCATTCTTCGCCGCCGCGAGCTTGAGCCCGGCAGATATTTCGACTTCATCGGCATAAACTACTACTCACGCACCACCGTTTCGGGCCTTCGTGACGGGGTGGCGGAGGATTGCGACAAAAACGATCTCGGCTGGGAGATCTATCACGACGGTCTTATTGACCTTGCGAATCTTCTCTCTATGGAGTACGGCGACGAGTATCCCATCTTCGTCACCGAGAACGGCACCTGCGACAACACCGACTCCTTCCGCCCCAGGTTTATCTACGATCAGCTTAAGGCGATAAGCGAGCTTGATAACCGTATCGAACGCTATTATCATTGGTCCTTTACCGACAATTTTGAGTGGCGTGAGGGTGAGGCTGCCCGCTTCGGCATAGTTCATCTGGACTATGAAACGCAAAAGAGAAGTGTGAAAAACAGCGGAAGGCTTTACTCCGATATAATCAGAAATCAGGGCGTGACCGACGAGGCGTATGCCGAATACGTTGAGCCCTGCCGGTATCATAAATAACGAAAGGAATGATTTAAAATGAATAAACAATGGGATCTTTCTATACTTTACAGCGGCTTTGACGATCCCCGTATGGCTGCTGATATGACCGCCTTTGATGAGGTGATCGGTGAGGTGGTTGCCTTTGCGGGCAGCCTCTCCGACTACTCGGGCGAGGAGCTTCTCCTTCGATATATTGAGCTTGAGACCAAGGTATCCTCTCTCGCCGAGAAGCTCTTTATCTTCGCTAACCTCCGCTATTCTGCCGACACCCGCGACAGCGAGGCGGCAAGCGTTATGGGTGTCCTGATGGGCAAGCTTTCCGCTACCGCAGCCCCCTCTGCCGCTGTTAATAAAGCGATTGCAAAAATTCCGAATATTGAGGAAATTATAGAGCAGAACGAGATTTTGAAGGAGCATTCCTACAGAATTCTCTCCATCGTGAAGGACTCGAAGCACCTGCTTACCGATGCAGAGGAGTCGCTCTTTGCCGAGATGAATATCTCGGGTGCGTCTGCCTGGTCTGACCTTCAGTCCAGCCTTACCAGCTCGCTTAAGGTGGAGTACAGGGGCGAGGAGATCACTCTTTCCTCTGCACGCAATCTTGCATACGATCCCGATCCCGAGGTAAGACGCGAGGCCTATGAGGCAGAGCTTGCCGCTTATCCCAAGGTGGAGACCGCGGTTGCCTTTGCTCTTAACTCTATCAAGCTGCAGGTTATCGGCGAGGCCTCCCGCCGCGGATATGCTTCTCCTCTTGCCAAGGCACTTGATAACTCGGCTATGCAGCAGCAGACGCTCGACGCACTCCTCACCGCTATGCAGGAGTATATGCCCGCCTTCCGTAAGTATCTTAGGGCAAAGGCAAGGGCTCTCGGTCACGAGGGCGGTCTGCCCTGGTACGATCTCTTCGCTCCTATGGGTAAGAGCGATAAGAAGTACACCACCGAGGAGGCAAGGGATTATCTGCTTAATATCTTCGCGAAGTTCGATACCGAGCTTCACGATATGGTAAAGGAGGCATTTGACAACTCCTGGATCGACTTCTATCCCCGTGAGGGTAAGGTGGGCGGAGCCTTCGACTGTGCCGTTCATTCGGCAGGGCAGTCAAGAGTGCTTACCAACTTTGACGGCTCCTTCTCGGACATCGTCACCCTGGCACACGAGCTTGGCCACTCCTTCCACGACAGACAGGTGTATAAGAACTCGCCCCTCAACCGCGACTATTCTATGCCCGTTGCCGAGACAGCATCTACCTTTAATGAGGTGCTGGTTATGAACACCGCTATCTCCGAGTGTACCGACCGCGATACAAAGCTTGCTCTTATCGAGAGTCAGCTTATGGACGCAACCCAGATCATCGTGGACATCTACTCCCGCTATCTCTTTGAGACAAGCGTATTTGCTAACCGCCCCGCAGAGTTCCTCTCGCCCGAGCGTATGTGCGAGCTGATGCTGGATGCACAGCGTCAGGCGTACGGCGACGGCCTTGACGAGAGCTGTATGCACCCCTATATGTGGCTGTGCAAGGGACATTACTACAGCGGCGGACTTTCCTTCTACAACTACCCCTACGCCTTTGGCGGTCTCTTCGCAAGAGGTATCTACGCGAAGTATCTTGAGGAGGGCAAGCCCTTCGTCGAGACCTATAAGAGTATGCTTCGTGCCACAGGCACCAGCACGGTAGAGGATGCGGCACTTGTGTCGGGCATTGACCTTACCGACGTCAATTTCTGGCGTTCGGGCCTTGCCTCCATCGCCGCACAGATCGACGAGTTCTGCGAGCTTGTAAAATAAAAAAATAAGTAAAGCTTAAAAGAGAGAGCTGCTATGAAAAATTCCTTCTACTATATACGCGACGGAAAAATGTACCGCTTTGACGGTGTAAATTCCAGGGAGATCAATTCCTGGGTGCTTGATTCCTATATTTCAAAGGTTAAATCAAGAGCAGAGCAGAATGAATGGAAGTATAACGGACAGGGTGCTGCCTTTACAGGCAGTGCTATGCCTCACGTCGGTGCATCCGAAAGGGTAAGCTCGATATTCTCCCGTGTAAACTGCGTTGCAGAGCATAACGGCAATCTTCTCTATTCTATAGATATTGACAGCACTAACGGCATCTACCGTAAGAGTGCCGACAGTGATAGCGAGGGAATGGTCCTTTGCAGCAGCAGTACGGCATATCGCAGCTTTGATATCAAGGGCGACAGACTCGTTGCTTCAGCAGCCTTTGCAGGAGAAAGTCATATCGGAGTTCTTGATTTTAATACGGGCAGGATCGATACCTATACCGAGGGGCACGCCTGTGACAGCTGGCCCGTATGGTCTGCTGTTGATAGCGGTAAAATATATTTCTGCTCGGCAGGACTGCCCGAGAATGAAAAGGCGGCTCCCGACGATAACGCCGCACCGCGAGGAATCAGTCAGATCGTGGATGAGATGTATTCATCCTCCTCGGTCAGACTCGGTCCCTCTGCAATATGTCTGCTTGATATTAATGAGGGCAGCCTCGTAGAGCTGCTATCGGATAACAGCTATGATTATACCTCGCCGCAGAGTACGTCCGACGGCTCGCTTTATTACATACGAAAGCCCTATAAGAATAATTCGGGCGGCAATTCCTTCGGCTGCCTTGCCGATATCGTTATGCTTCCCGTAAGGCTGTTCCAGGCATTGTTCGGCTTTCTTAACGTCTTTTCGGCCAAGTATTCGGGCAAGACTCTGTCACGCTCGGACGTGAAGCGTAAGGACGAGGGGCAGATGATGATCGACGGTAATCTTATTAACGCCGAGCGTGAGCTTAAGGAAAATCAGAGGCGTGGCGATAAGAATCCGGGTATAATTCCGCGAAGCTGGGAGCTTCGCCGCCTTGACGGCAGCGGCACGGACACGCTTATCCGTGCGGGAGTGCTTGCATACAGAGTCGACGAGAGCGGAAAGATCCTTATCTCAAACGGCTCTCATATCCTTCGTATAGACGCTGACGGCAGGGAGGAAAGGCTTCTCACCGCCGATAAGGTAACCTTTATAAAATAATTCTATCAGGAGGCAAAGCTATGAAAGCAAAATGGAATGATCTGTCAATCATAGATAAGGTCATTACGATCGTATCTCTTGCTTCAAGCTCACTTGTGCTTGTATTTGCTATTTTGCAGATATTCAATATATGGGACAAGGCAATAAACGTTGTGATTCCGCTTATGGGTATCACAATGCTGTGCCAAGCATATACATTCTGGAATAAAAGTCGAAAGGTTGCTTATTTTAGTATTGGTACCGCCGTTTTTATCCTTCTTTGTGCTATTGGAGTGTTCCTTCTGACATAGCCTTTTTACAGACAAATAAAAGAAAAAACAGACCGAATTTCTCGGTCTGTTTTTTTGTTAATGATGTATTTGCTGACGCAAAAATGATGTAATGCAACGCATAATGATGTATTTGCTGACGCAAAAATGATGTTGCTCGTTTCACTCGCAGTTAATTGTGGCGAAGCCGCCATCATTGGCGAAGCCAACATAATTTGCCGAGGGCAAGCATCATTTTCTTACACGTCCAGCCCTACGATATCCTCAAGGCTCTCACGCTTTACCGCAAGGTAGCTTTCGCCATCGCAAAGCATTACTACGGGCGGCCTCGGGATTCTGTTGTAATTTGACGCCATCGAGTAGTGATAGGCACCCGTGGTAAGGCAGGCGAGAAGGTCGCCACGCTCTATATCGGTGGGCATCGGAATATTTTCCTGGAGAATATCGCCACTTTCACAGCATCTGCCCACCACCGAGCAGCACTCTCTCGGTATGCTCTCATCATCGAATACGGGCAGAATCGTGTAGGGCGAGCCGTAAAGGGCAAATCGCGGGTTGTCGGTCATACCGCCGTCAACCGAAACGTAGGTCTTGTAGCCCGGGATACGCTTGACCGTTCCAACCGTGTAAATCGTCAGACCCGCATCGGCAACGATAGACCGTCCCGGCTCCAGCGAAATGCGGGGCAGGGCTATGCCCAGGCGTTCTGCCTCACCCTTCATCTCCTCCGCTACCTGAAGAATTGTCTGACCGATATCAAGGGTAGGCTGGCTCTCAATATATCTCACACCGAGGCCGCCGCCAATGTCAAGGTCAGAGCAGATGAATCCAAGCTCACGCTCCATATCGCTGATGAATCTCAGCATCACGCGGGAGGTCTTGATATATACCTCGGCGTCAAAGATCTGCGAGCCAACGTGACAGTGGAAGCCGCACAATTCAAGATGCTCAAAGGTCAGAGCCAGCGAGGTGATCTCCTTGGCTTGTCCTGTCTCGATTGCCGAGCCGAATTTTGAG
>JAZQDF010000307.1:0-3740 GCA_045546635.1 Eubacteriales bacterium | reverse complement strand
ACGAAATTCGCAGGCTATAAGCCCTATTATATGTATAGACAGAAGAATACCGTAGGCAATCTTGAGAACGTTGGCTTCTCAATTGAAGGGCACGAGGGACTTTACAACGTCTATATGATGGAGGAGTTTCAGACTATTTTTGCCGTTGGTGCCGGTGCGGTTACAAAGCTTGTTAAATTTGACGGACCGGTCGGCTCTGATGCACAAATTATGCGTCTTTTCCGTCCAAAATACCCTTATGAATATCTGGCAGAGGAGGCCGACGAGGGAGGAAGCGAGAGAAGGCGTAAGAATAAATCCGAGATATTCAAGTTCTACGGCATCGAGGAGTAATACTGTCCCGTTTCTGTGATTTTCCTCAATATTATAAACTCAATATTATATTTATGAAGACTCGCTAATATATTTTAGTGAGTCTTTCTTTTTGGAGGAAAAATGAGTAGAGAAAAGGAAAATGCAAGCGGACGGGGACTGCTTTCCGGCATTGTAGGAGGAACGCTGTCGCTGACGTTATCAACGCTTATAGTAAAGATAATCGGCCTGATCTATAAGATACCCATAGCCTCACTTCTTGGGGATGGCGGAATGGGATATTTCAATTCTGCATACACCGTTTACGCCTTCTTTTATCTTCTGTGTACTGCAGGCGTACCGAAAGCGGTTATGATACTTATCTCAGAGGCAAAGGCAAGGGGCAGGGCTGCAGAGGAGGCAACCATCCTGAAAATTGCATCGGCTCTGTTTCTTTCGCTGGGTGGATTTTTGACTGCCGTTTTTATAATATTTGCTTCACCTATCGCAAGACTAATCGGAAACTCGGGTGCATATTTTACGATGATAGCAATCGCTCCATCGATTATACTTGTTTCGCTTTCGGGCGTTATCCGCGGTTATCTGAGTGCTAATTCACGGCTAACCGACATCGCGGTATCGCAGATAATAGAGGGTGTTGGAAAGCTATCGCTGGGACTGCTATTTGCTATGATCGGCACCAGGATGAAAATGCCTCTTACTATACTTTCTGCAATGACAATATTGGGCGTAACAATGGGCTGCTTCTTCGGACTTCTATATCTTCTGATATGCTCTAAAATCAAAATTAAGAATGAAAAAACAGGGCAGAATAAAGAAAAGGCACATTTTATGCCTGTTGCAAGGCGGATACTCTCAATATCCGTTCCCATAACACTGAGTGCGGCAATAATGAGCCTTACTAACCTTATTGACCTTGGTCTTATAATGCGAAGCCTTATCAGTATGGGTTACACAGAGGAGAGAGCATCGGCACTTTACGGCAACTACACGACCCTTGCCGTACCGATGCTTAATCTTGCAACGGCGATCATTTCACCTATATCAATAGCTTTTCTTCCCGTATTCACGAGATGCAGGGTATCCTCCGACGAGGATGAGCTACTGCGAGCAGAAAGGAGTTCTATCGAGCTTTGTGCTTTGCTTTCCGCACCGATGATGATCGGGCTGACCGTTTATGCACGCGAAATACTCGGAATGCTTTTTAAAAATTCCGAGATCGAGATCGGGGCTATTCTTCTGTGTCTTATTTCACCTGCTATCCTTTTTTCCTCGCTGCTGCTCATAGTAAATACCTCACTTGAGGCCTGCGGTAAGGTAAGGGCACCGCTGATCTCGATGACGGTAGGCGGGGTTGTAAAGATAATTTCCAGCCTATATTTTATTACAAAGGCTGATATGGGTATTATGGGTGCTCCTCTCGGTACGGTGCTGTCATACGCTGCGGCTACTGTCGTATCAAGCATTATTTATGCAAAAACCTTCAAAAGACATATCCCTCTTTTCGAGCTATCGTTTATGCCGCACCTTAACGCTTTGATATCCGTTTTACTATCAAGGTTGGCATACGGATGGCTTATATCACGTATTCCTATGACGCCTGCATTACTTTGTGCAATAGCTCTATGTGCCTTGATATATCTTGCTATTTCAAGCTTTTGCGGCATTGTTTCACCGAAGAAAATTGGAGAATTGGCAAAATATACAAAATTATCCTGATAAAATTATCAAATAAGACGAAAAGTGTAATTATTAATCGCAAAAAAGATTTTAAGCACTTGACTTTGCTTTCAATTAATTGATATAATAATTATGCGGTAAAACGCGTACTAATTTGAAAGGATGTATAAACCAATGAACAAGACAGATCTCATAAACGTAGTAGCAGCTGAGGCATCTCTCAGCAAGAAGGACGCAGAGGCAGCTGTAAACGCTACCCTCGCTGCAATCGCAGGTGCACTTAAGAACGGTGACAAGGTTCAGCTTATCGGCTTCGGTACCTTCGAGGTTAAGGAGGTTGCTGCAAGAGAAGGACGTAACCCCAAGACCGGCGAGACCATCAAGATCGACGCTTGCAAGAAGCCCTCTTTCTCCGCATCCAAGGTTCTCAAGGATCAGGTAAACGGCTAATAAATGCGTCTTGATAAATTCCTGAAGGTTTCCAGACTTATCAAACGCCGTACGGTTGCCAACGAGGCCTGTGATTCCGAGCGTGTGTCTGTAAACGGCAAGCCTGCCAAGGCGTCGTATGACGTTAAGCTTGACGACAGGATCACGATTACCTACGGTAATAAATCGGTAACGGTCAGGGTGCTGGAGATCAAGGATACTACGAAAAAAACAGAAGCTGGCGGTATGTACGAGATCGTCTCGGAGACCGAAGCATAAATAAAAAGAGCACTGCATATTTTCTAATGAGAATATGCGGTGCTTTTTTTGCCGCAAAAGAGGTATTAATATGACTAAAAACGAGATGAAGCATACTAAATTAAACATAACCGGCCGAGATAGATTGACGCTTGACGGCGTGGACCATATTATAAGCTTTGATGAAGGCTACGTCACCCTTGATTTAGGCGAATGCCGCCTGAACGTTGAGGGCGAGGGGCTTAAGATAGAGAGTCTGTCTCACAACGAAGGAGAAATCGTCATAGTGGGCAGAATAGATGGCCTGTTTTACAGCAAGGAAAAAAAGGTGAAGACGGGCATACGGAGACTACTTGGATGATGGGCTTTGATTCGGGCGAAATAGCTCGCTCGCTGCTTTGGGCGATTATCTATGGTGCAGGATACTCACTTGTTCTATACCTTCTTTCAATGCTTTTCGGACTCTTGGGATCGGTACGGGACGCCTCCGTAAAAATAATACGCTTTGAAAAATTATTCCCGCTGCCAAGCTTTTCGGAATTTAAAATCAGCTGTCACAGTAGCTGGGGCTTTACCGTATTTTCGGTTTTCTTATTTGCCACAGGCTTCAGTCTCCTGTCTTATCTTTCGCTCGACGGTGAGATACGTATATATATGCTAATTTTAAGCTTTGCCTCGTTTTATCTGTCGAAAATTGCATTTTCTGTCATTTTCTCGCACTTATTTGCGATTACCTTCAGATTCTTTCTGGTACTTATCTCATTGCCTGTCCGTATTATTTTGCTGCTTTTATTATATTTTCCAAGGCGTATTTGCAGAGGCAAAAGAAAGAATAGTTAATTATTACGCGTAATTATATAAAAAAATATATTATTACTTGACAAATATATATTTTAATGATAAAATATATGAGGATTACTGTAAAAAGGAGAATTTTGTATGTCTAATACAGATCTTGGAAGCTATTTATTTCACCAGGGAACGAATTACCGTGCATACGAATTTCTTGGTTGTTCGCTTTCTATCAGGGACGGCAGGTACGAGTACACCTTCAGAACCTG
>JAZQDF010000306.1:0-2526 GCA_045546635.1 Eubacteriales bacterium | reverse complement strand
TCATGCGCCTTGTTCCCGGCTTTGAGGCACCCGTAACCATCGGTTACGCAACTTCAAACCGCAGCGCCGTCATCAGAATCCCTGCATATGCAAAGGCACCCAAGGATAAGCGCTTCGAGCTCAGAAACCCCGATGCAACCTGCAATCCCTACTATGCATACGCCGCAATCCTCATGGCAGGTCTTGACGGTATAAAGAACAAAATCGATCCTCATGAGAATGGCTGGGGTCCGTATGACTTCAACCTCTTCCATCTTCCCGAGGAGGAGAAGGCAAAGCTGAAGGGACTGCCCACCTCTCTTGACGCAGCACTTGACGCACTTGAGGCAGATCACGACTATCTTACTGCGGGTGGCGTATTCCCCGAGGAGCTTATTCGCAACTTCATCAAGACCAAGAGAGCCGAGTGCTCTGAGATGTCTAAGATCCCTCATCCTGCGGAGTTTGACAAGTATTATAATCTTTAATTAAAAGCAATAAAAAGAGCCCGAAAGCACAAGCCTTCAGGCTCTTTTTTATTTATCGAGGAATTTCGCCAGCTCGTCGGCAAACATATTACCCAGCATTATCTGGCTTAGCGAATCGTAGTGGGCAAGGTCGGGGTTGTCGGCAGGCTCCTCCGAGCAGGTAAGCCCCGCTGATACGGTATCTATCACCACGTTTATATCCGAGGAGTCTGCCACGGCAGACTTTGACTCGTTGACCAGGTCGCAATACACCCAAAAAGCAGGGTTGTCGGCTATATAAGCATCAACGAAGGCGATTCCGTCATCCGAGGAGTAGTCGGCATAGTGACGCCTTACGTCCTTTATGAAATTTGACAGATGCCTCTCGTAATCGGTGGCGTTATCAACGCTTAAGGAATCAGACTCGCCCTGCATCCAGCACATAGCCTCAATTTTCACCTTATAATTCCTTGACTCAAGATACTCAATGCTCGCATCGGTAAAGCTGACGAAATGCCGATACAGCTCACCCGTTTTTCCAAAGCTGGTGGGAGAGAGCCATTGATCATAAAGATTTGTGCCTCCCCACGCCCATTTTATAATAAAGAAGGCTTCGTCGGGGTAAAGCTCGTGGAGTCGCTCTGCAAGGCCGAGCTCGGGGCCGAAGCATCCGTCCATCTCGCCCTGCAGTGTGGAGCATCTGACAAAGCCGCCCGACGTCTTTATACCCGAGCAATAGTTGATATAGACGTTGTCGTAGCCGTTTTTATATTCGGCGTATTTTTCGGCGGACACGTTCTGCTGTAGGTAATCGTCACGGCTGCAGCCAGATGCATTCGACTGACCGCCAAGGAGAATTACCCTTGCCGTCATACCCTCTCCGTCGGGTAGAGTATCGTTCAGCGTATAGGTGATCTCCTCCTCTCCTCCGCAGAGGATAAGTATGCCTGCAGTTAATAAGGCAATAGCCGACAGTATGATAAGGAGTATGAGAAATTTAGATTTTTTCACTGTTATCTCCTTTCTGAACAAGCATATTTATCAGAGCCTCACAGCCCTCACGCACGTCGCGGTAGGTTGCCTCAAAATCCCCCGTATACCAGGGATCGGCAACGTCACCCGAGCGGGAGGTAAGATCGAGAAGGCGTACAACCTTTCCGTCGGGATCCGAGCCGAAAATACGTATCATATTGCGGATATTATAGGAATCCATACCTACGATGAGATCGTAATCAGCATAATCCGAGCGTGTGAGCTGCACCGCCTCGCGAGGACTGTAGGAAACGCCGTATTTATCAAGGATACGACGGGTGCCGCGGTGAATATCGTTGCCTATCTCCTCGGTGCTGGTGGCGGAGGAACGAGCAAGCATTTTATCGGCAAGGCCGCGTTTTCTTGCCATATCGTTGAAGACAAACTCTGCCATAGGACTGCGACAGATATTCCCGTGACAAACGAACATTATTTTAATCATAAATTCACCTTTTGTTCCACCTCATCCGTCACCTACGGTGACACCTTCCCCTCAAGGGGAAGGCTATGGGCAAACGAACATAATTTTAATCATAAATTCACCTTTATAGGTTGGTCAACAGTAATGGAATCGGGGGTGACAATGCAATCGTAGGCGAGAATGCTGACGCCACTTTCATTTGCAAGACGAAGGGCATCGCCAAATGCCCTGTGAGTTACGTCATTGGGGCGGAATTCGGTTATTCCCTTCATCTGAATAACGAAAAGGATAGCAGCACCGAAGCCCTGCCTCTTAAGCTCTATAAGCTCCTTGATATGCTTCACGCCACGCTCGGTGGGTGCGTCGGGAAAGGATGCGATACCGCCATCCTCAAGAGTTACGCCCTTAGCCAATAACAACCTAAATTGAACACGTCTTAAAAGACATATTTTGTGTATGATTTTGCCGAAAATTCTTGCAATATCCGCATATTACTTCAAATTTTCGACTCATCCTACGCAAAATCTGTTCTTTTAAGATTCGTAGAACTAAAAACCTAAATAAATTTGATGGATTTTTGGGCAAGTGAGCGAAGTCAAGTGCGGACTTTACAAGCGAGCTTGCACG
>JAZQDF010000305.1:0-1556 GCA_045546635.1 Eubacteriales bacterium | reverse complement strand
CCTCCGACTTTTTCTTGTTATTTTTTCAAAAAACAAAAAAGGCAGGAGTATAAGCACCCCTGCCTAATCGTTATTAAATTACTTCTTCTTGAAAATGCTGAAGATCATTCTGAAGAAATCTGCAATTGCCTTGAAGATTCTCTGGAAGAAGTTAAGCTCCTCCTCGGGCTCCTCGTTGGGAGTATCATCCACGGGGGGATTCTCTACAGGAGGATTCTCCACGGGGGGATTTTCCTCACCGGGATTTTCCTCACCGGGATTGTCTTCGCCGGGATTGTCTTCGCCGGGATTATCCTCGCCGCCAAGATCTACGGTAACGCTATAGAGACGAACACCACGATCGTATTCCGAGTGGTTGGGAGAAACGATCTTATATTTACCTGCCGAAAGCTCGTAGGTGACGGTAATTCTCGAATCCATACTGCCGTATACGGTGTCAACGCCCTCAAGATTCTTGATGATATTGTCGCTCTCGTCTACGATAGCGAAGGCAGAGGTGTTAGAGCCACCCGTAGAGCTTATCACGATGGTCACCCTTGCATCCGCACCGATGGTGAATACAACGGCACCCTTAAGATCCTTCGCGATCTCAATAGACTTGACGAATTCAGCACCGTCGTCAACACGCTTGATAACGTTGCCCTCAATGATGAAGAGGCCGTCAGCATAGCTTGTGCCCGCCGCGATAGAATCCTTGTCAGCACCGAGCTCAACGTCGGATGCCTCGAAGATATGAGTTCCCGAGGTGGGGCCTTCGGGAGCGGGAAGGAAGCCCTCTACGATCTTCTTCGTAATAACAACGTCGCCGTCGCCCATTACGAATACGTATTCCCAATAATCCGCATCAGCGTGGGTCTGCTGAAGCTTCACGCCGTTGGCATAAAGCTCGAGGTCGGCGTCCATTATGGGATTTGTACGAAGCACTACTCGCTCTCCCTCTGCCGCCTCGGTGGGAGCAAAGCCCTCAAGAAGCCAGCCGTCAAGACCATTGTAGGTGATGGCGTGCTTTTCGCTATAAGAGGAATCGTCGATTCCGCAGTCCACGCAGAAGCCGTCAACGAAGCTGTGTCCCTTCGCCGCTACGGTCTCGGTGTAGCTGTCACCGCACTCGCAGGTATGGGTGATAAGGCCTGCCTCGGTGCAGGTTGCCTCCTTGGTTTCCTCGTCAATATAATTATGTGTATGTGCGTTGTTGGGAGTATAAACGAGATAGTAAAGGAAGCTTTCGCTCTTCGCCTTCAGAACCTCGTAGGAGGTGTTTGCCTTTACCTCAAATTCGAACAGACCGTTCGAGGGAATTGCAATAGCGTCACCGCCGTTTATCTTAAGAGTATATCCTGCACAAGAGGGGTTGAATACGAGAGTAACCTTACCGTCTGCAGGAGCAGTAAGCCTTATGGACGAGCTGCTGCCTACCTTAAGGCACTTTGTAAGAGTAAGTCCGTTGAAGATAACCTCGCCCTTAGAGTCGGAGGTGGAGCCAACGAGAGTAAAGAAGCCGTTCGGATCGGTGGTGCCGTTCTCGGTAATATTGTGAGTATAGCTGCCAACGGGGA
>JAZQDF010000304.1:0-2681 GCA_045546635.1 Eubacteriales bacterium | reverse complement strand
ATGCTCTCGCCGAAGGATGAGCTGTCAAACGGAGTTATTCTTTACCTTCACGGCGGTGGCTACGTGGCGGGAAATCTTGATTACGCCTGCGGATTTGCCAGCGTCCTGGCGGTGAGGTGCGGCATTCGCGTCTTTACAGTAGAGTACAGGCTGGCTCCCGAGCATCCCTATCCCGCCGCACTTGACGATGCTATGGACGCCTACGGCTATCTTCTTTCCGGCGGCTATGAGCCATCCCGCATCGCTCTTTGCGGAGACAGTGCCGGCGGCGGGCTTTGCTACGCCCTCTGCCAGAAGCTGCGTGATAAGGGAAGGACTCTTCCTGCGGGAATTATAGCCATCTCTCCCTGGACAGACCTTACCTTGAGCAGCGAGTCCTATGAGCTTAATAAGAAAGACGATCCCTCTATGACCGAGGAGCGTCTGAAATACTTTGCCGATTGCTATACCTACGGTGCCACCACCGATAACAAGGGCAGGCTGCATCCTATCGTAAACAACGATGCCGATGAGGACAGACGGCGTAAGTCAGACTCCAGAATGTCTCCTCTCTTTGATTCGCAGGATAAAATGCCCGAGTCGCTGATATTCGTCGGTGGCGACGAGATTATGTATGACGATTCCGTTTTGATGCACGAGAGACTCCTTGCGGCAGGCTGTAAGAGCGAGATCGTGGTCGCACCCGGCCTTTGGCACGGATATATTCTGTACGATCTTCCCGAGAGGGAAGGGGATTTTGATAGGATATCGAAATTTATAAAGAAGGTCATTCCTGCCAGAAAGCGACTTGCCTGGATGAGCCTTGATAACGCGGCGAAGATATTCCCCGCGGCGAGAAGCCGAACCTGGAGCAATATGTTCCGCGTTTCCTCTACTCTTAATGAAGAAATTGACCGCGAGGTGCTCAGCATTGCCCTCGACGTTACCGTCAGAAGATTTCCTTCTATTGCGGTCTCTATAAAGGAAGGCTTTTTCTGGTATTATCTTGAGGAGATATCCTCTCTTCCCGATATCCTTGACGAGAAGCCCTATCCCCTTGCGGGTATACGTATGCGTGATCTTCGTAAGTGTGCCTTCCGCGTTATCGTTTACAAAAACCGACTTGCGGTGGAGTTCTTCCATTCGCTTACCGACGGCAACGGCGGACTTATCTTTGTGAAAACGCTTACGGCGGAGTATCTTTATCAAAAATACGGCGTGAAGGTGCCAAGCGGCAACGGCATTCTCGACAGACTGGAGGAGCCCACTCCCGACGAGCTTGAGGATTCTTTCATTAAATATGCAGGTAAATACTCCGCATCCCGTAAGGATACCGACGCTTACCGTATAGGAGGCAAGCGAGAGCCGGACGGCTTCCGCACCAACACCGCCTTTATTATTGATGCAGATTACGTCAGGGCGGAGGCAAAGCGACGCGGTGTTACCGTCACGGTTTATATGACGGCCGCTCTTATCGAGGCGGCACAGCGTGTGCAGGAGAATACCGTACGCAATCCCGCAAGATACAAGCCGATCAAAATATGCCTTCCGGTGAATCTGCGTAAGATGTTTCCGTCTAACACTCTGCGTAATTTCGTTATGTATGTTACCCCGGGCATCGATCCCAGACTCGGTGAATACAGCTTCGACGACCTCTGTCAGATCGTGGCGGCACAGATCAAGCTTCAGTCTACAAGGCGTAATATGTCGTCTATAATCAGGGCAAACGTGGACAGCGAGAAGAATATCCTTTTGCGTGTCGTTCCCTTGTTTATAAAGAACATCGTTATGAAGGCCGTTTTCAATTCGGTAGGAGAGAAGAAGACCTGCTTCAGCTTTTCCAACCTCGGTATTGTCAGCGTGCCGAAGGAGTATTCAGACCGCGTCAGACGAATGGACTTTGTCCTCGGCTCACAGGCGTCAGCACCTTATAACGTATCCGCCCTTACATACGGCGGAAAAATGTATCTCAGCGTGACCAGAAACGCCAGCGAGCCGGTTCTCGAGAGGGAAATATACGGCGTTCTTCGTCAGCTTGGCGTTCCACACACCGTGGAAAGTAATACCAGAGGAAAGGAGAAGGAGTAATATGTACTGTATCAAATGCGGAGCAAAGCTCTCGGACGGCCAGACGGTCTGTCCTCTTTGTGAAACCCGTGTTTATCACCCCGATTTCAGCATAACCGAGGAAAATACATATCCGAAGATCCCCTTCAAATCCGAGGAGTTCAACCGTAAGGGACTTATGTTCGTTATTACTATGATCTTTCTCGTCCCCTTTATTCTTCCGATAATTCTTGAGCTTGGATGGCACTCGGACGTCAGCTGGTCGGGATATGCCTCGGGCGGAACTCTGATTTTTTACACGGCTTTTCTTATGCCGCAGTGGTTTAGGAAGCCTAATCCCGTGATTTTCGTGCCCGTAACCTTTGCACTTACCATCGGACTTCTCTTGTTCATCTGTATTGAAACGGGTGGCAATTGGTTTATGTCCTTCGCGTTTCCCATAGCAGGATCGCTCGGCATTATTGCAAGTGCGGCTACGGCTGTGCTGTATTACGTCAAAAAGGGACGCCTTTATACTATAGGCGGCCTGCTTATCGCACTTGGCGTGTGGACTCTCTTCCTGGAGTACGATATCCGCACTACCTTTGTCGTCAGCACCCCGTTTTATTGGTCGTTGGCCCCCCTCACCGTCCTTG
>JAZQDF010000303.1:0-2191 GCA_045546635.1 Eubacteriales bacterium | reverse complement strand
TAAAACGCGATAGCTCGACGGCATACCGTCAAAATCGCATAATTAGTCGAATATCATTGTAGCAGATAATCTCTTTTTTGTCAAGAAATTTATTAAATATTTTATGCTTTTTAATAAAAAAACTTTGGCGGGCGAAAAAATTACGCGATATTTTTAAAATTTTTAGAAATAACCCTTGTATTCGAGTCAAAAATCTGTTATTATATATATTGAGAAAATATATGACCTTATTAGGAGGATTTTACATAAAATGACCGAAAAGAAGACCGACAAAAAAACAGAAAAGGCTACTTTGGGCAGAGGCTTTGCAGGGCTGAAGCCTATACATAAAGCCGCCTCTATCGCACTCGTTGCGGCGGCGGCACTTATAGCAATTTGTCTCGTGACGGAGGGAATGGGAATCGTCGGAGGCGGCATAAGAACCGTTCTTCGCGGTCTCCTCTCCTGGGGATCGGTGGTAATACCCATTGCCCTTATCGCCCAGGCAGTAGGCTTTGCCGAGGACTTAAAAAGCCGCGGATTTGTGAAGCGTACCGTTTTTGCCGCCGTTGCGACGGTGCTGGTATCCTGCATTGAGTACGCTATATCCGCCTGGGGCTCTGTTCCCGAATTCTACCCCGTAGAAGCCTTTGTCAATATGGCAGACGGCGGATTTGCAGGCAACCTTATCGGCTTCCTGCTTTCCAAAGCCTTCAACCCCATCGGTGCCATCATAATATGTGTAATGGCTCTTGCCATCTATACCGTATTCTTCTTCGCTGAGAGAGCAGGATCTGTGGGCCAGGCGGCAATTAATTTTGCCAACGGAATAAAGGCCGCTGTTGGATTTGTAAAGGACAAGCACGCCGCACGCGTTGAGAAGAAGAGACAGCTCAAGGAGGATGCAGATCAGCATCAACGCGAGCTTGCAAGTCAGGAGCTTGCTGACGACGAGTTCTTCAGAGCGAAGGGCGAGGCAGATGCGGTAAAGATCAAGGGGCTTGGCATTGAGGAGAACGCAGACACTCACGGTCTGTCTCCCCTTGTTGATCCCGAGAAGCGTATTCCCAAGGAGCCCGATCCTATCCCCGAGGAGCCCGTTATAAGACACAGAAGAGCCGACAAGCCCATTGACCTTTCCTACGGCATTGAGGAGGAGCCCGAGGTCGAGGCAGTAGACGAGCCAGAGCCCGAAGCTCCCCGTGCGGACAGATTTGCAATGGGACTTGACGATAGTGCAGATAACGTATTTACAAGAGATTTTGACCCCTTTGATTTTGCAACCGGCGAGAAGCAGGCGGCAAAATATGCCAGCAAGGTGGCGGTGGGCTCCCCCGTGACAGAGGAGCTTGACGATATGACGGTCTACCGTATGAAAGCAGACCACGAGCCCGACGAGAGAGAAAAGCGACTTATGGAGCTGGAACGCAGAAAGCAGGAATGGGAGAGAAGAAAGCAAAAAGCCCAGCCCTCTGCTGCACCAATCCATAGCGAGCCCTCCCCTGCTCCCGCCGTGACTGCCGAGCCCGTAGCTCCTGCACCGACCTACTCTGCACCCGCTACGCCCAGTCGCGTGGATACACCTACCTATTCCACGCCTGCGGCTGCTCCGATCAGCACCCGTACCACTCCCGCACCTACACATCAACCGAAAACGGTTGAGTTTACTATCTCAAAAACCCCCTCCGCCGAGACTCACCCACCTGTGGAGAGTAAGCCCGTAACCGTAACCGTCGACAAGGCGGCACGTGCAGAGGCCTCCGACGAGGATATTGCAATTCTTATCTCCGAGCGTGTGGCCGCGGCAAATCCCGGCTATGCCAGAAGTGCGAACGACCTTAAAACATACACCACGGTTGTGGCAGACGGCGACGAGGAGCTTTACCGCCAGCTTTCGGGTATAAGCACACCCGAGCCCGTACCTGCAACGGCTCCTGATGTTGAGCCTACCGCAGCTCCCATTACGACCGCTCCTGCATCCGAGCCTATTGCAACTGTCGTTGCGAGTGCTCCCGTTGTTGAGCCTGTGGCTGTGACAGAGCCTACATACAAGCCGGAGCCCGTTGCAGCTCCCATTACGACCGCTCCTGCATCCGAGTCTATTGCAACTGTCGTTGCGAGTGCTCCCGCCGTTGAGCCTGTGGCTGTGACAGAGTCTACATACAAGCCGGAGCCCGTTGCAGCTCCCATTACGACCGCTCCTGCATCCGAG
>JAZQDF010000302.1:0-3624 GCA_045546635.1 Eubacteriales bacterium | reverse complement strand
CTTTATTGCGGGGATCACTATCGGGATGCCTCTCGTAGTACTCGTTTGCCGCATCGTATAGACAGTCAAGGCAAGGAGCATTTTCGTCAAGTTCCAGAAGCTCCTCAATAGTAAGGTCGGTATAGATAAGGTTTTTATCCTGTATCTTCTTTACGTTGTGACAGTCCAGCTCGTGGATCTTGCCATTATCACCGCTGATAACGTAGGTGGCTTCCTCCTTGGTTATCTTGTCCTCCTCGTCCTCGTCGGGCTCGGTCTTCGAGATGATACAGTCCTTGCAGGGGGCTTTACCCTTTTCAGAAAGCTCTGCCACGTTGGTCGAGGTCTTAAGGAATTCCTCGTCTATAGAATGGATATGATAGCAGCCCTCGATATGATATACACTGGAGTTTACGCTGTAATAGAAGGTGACACGTCCCTCGGCACCCTGCTGGGTATCGCCGTTGTTGTCCGCCTGCTGATTGTTTTCGCCGCCGTCTCCATTTTCGTCATCCTTTTTCTTGTTCTTATCACAGGAGATCATTGAGAAGAGCATAACGAACGTAAGCAAAAATGCGATAAATCTATATCCTTTCATAAAACCCTCCAAAAAGCGTTTTATATATTATACATCATTCTGTCGTATTTTGTCAATAGAGAAAAATCCTGCCACTATACTTGAAAAAGCACGCCGCGTGTGGTATATTAATAATGTAGAAAAACTTCAGAGGAAAATAAAATGAAAATTGCAGTTACGGGATGTGCGGGATTCATCGGATCCAATTTTGCACATTACCTGCTAAATAAATACCCGAAGGATCGGGTAATCGGTATTGACTGTCTTACCTACGCCGCAAATCCCGAGGCACTTTCTATCCTGCGGGATTGTGCTAATTTCAGCTTTTATAAGGCGGATATTACCGACTTCGCGGAGATGGATCGCGTATTTTCGGCAGAGCGTCCCGACGTTGTTGTAAACTTCGCCGCCGAGAGCCACGTCGACAACTCAATATCCGACTCCACGCCCTTTCTTAAAACGAACGTTTTCGGCGTAAAGGTGCTTCTTGACGCCTGCCTTTGCCACGGTGTCAGCCGTTTTCACCAAATATCCACCGACGAGGTATACGGTGATCTTTCGCTGGACTCGGTGGCTCGCTTTGACGAGCAGTCTGCCATTCAGCCCTCCTCACCCTACAGCGTCAGCAAGGCGGCGGCAGACCTCCTGGCCCTCTCTTATGCCAGGACCTACGGTCTTGAGGTTTCCATCAGCCGCTCGTCCAACAATTACGGCAGATTTCAGCATCGCGAGAAGCTTATTCCAAAGACAGTGCACGCTCTTGTTAACGGCAGCCCTGTCCCCATTTACGGCGACGGTAGTAACGTTCGCGATTGGCTTTACGTCACCGACCATTGCTCTGCCGTTGATCTTATAATCAGGGCAGGGAAGTGCGGAATATATAATATTTCTGCCGACAACGAGTGGTCTAATATTGATCTGGTAAAGAAAATTATGTCCCTTCTCGGTCTGCCGGACGGCGAGCTTACTTTCGTAAACGACAGACCGGGCCACGACAGAAGATATTCTATAGACTCATCGAAGATAAGAAGCCTTGGCTGGCAGCCGCGTGCGGATTTTGTTACCGAGCTTCGTGATACTGTCGAGTGGTATAAGAATAGAACGTAAAGAAAAAAGACCAACCGCAATGGTTGGTCTTTTTGTGTTAGAAATCTAAAAAACAGAAATTGGATTTGTCAAGTCGTTCTATACACCACGATCATACCTGTATTGCGATTTCTAATGCTATATACAATTTTCCCAAATTATGATTTGCTCCGTGAAGCCCTTGCACCTCATAGCCACTTGCCGCTAAAACGTCTCCGGCTTCAAGAAAATCATATAGCTCCAAACCATAAAAATCACATACTGACTGTACTCCGGCCACCTCCATTTCAACGGCGATACAGCCTTCTGCTTTTCGTTTTGAAACCAGCCCTGTTGTTTCTCTGATCATAGAATCTGTAGTCCAAATTCTTCCCGGTACATAAGGCGTGCCCATTTTTTCAAATATAGCTGCAAGCTTTTGACTGTTTTTTATTTCTATATAGTCGGCTGGCTTTGCGAAATAATAGGAGCATCCCTCGCCGCGATAGCTTTCTGTAGGGATAATAAACCTTCCTTCTGTTTTCTCTCTGTTCAGACTTCCGCAAGAGCCAAACATAATAAACCTTGTAGCTCCGATGAGCCAGTTTGCTTCATAACACATACAGGATGCCAGTGCAGAGCCTATTGCTGTCAAATAAAAAGCAATTTCAGTTCCTTTATACGTCATCTTGTATATAGGGGTATTGCCATTACAAGCAGTAAAATGTGCGATTTCTTCGCATTCATATGTGCTTAGCAAATGTGTATGTATCTCTTTTGAGAAGATGATCAAGCATTTATCAACAAGATGCTTTTGTTCACCGTAAAATTCTTTCAGACTAATGATCGGTTGGGTTTCAATATCGTAGCAATCTGTAATCATATGACTCTCCGGAAAATACTTATTTATCGATGAGTTTATTATATCACACATTCCAACTGAAATCAATAGCTTAGAAACCTATAAAAAAAGCAAAATACCGCCCTTTGCAATAAAAGAACACCGACAAAAGTCGGTGTTCTTTTATTGTGAGTAATCTTAAATTTTGATACAATTTTTAGGTGGGTTCAAATTTTAGAGTTATGGGTGCATTTCCATACGGGGTTGCACTCGTTTTTAGTTCGATAAATTGAAATTTGGAATACATATTGATATCAATTCAATGGAATACCAAAAAGTGAATTACTCTTCGAAAGTTCTTCTTTTATTACCGACGCAAGCTTTGTCCAATTATACCATAATTCTCTGGGTACTTCTTTCCCATTACTGATAAGATTCTGGTCATCAAGTACTTCCTTGGTTATATATATATACCAATCTTGCCTTTGAACTAAATTCATAAAGTTAATACAAACCTTATCATTGTAAAAATAATAGCAATTATATGGACCGTAAAACCATAGTTTTCCGGTTTCGTCGACCATATCACCAAGTTCAAGTTTATCAAATCTAAAATTGTATTCCGTTAATAGAAAAGTAAAATACTTCATTAACTTCTTTTCTTCATCGCAACAAATTACATTTGATTGTCTATTGAAGTAATATGTATCAAACCCATCTCTCCAAAAAATACAATTAAGAAACATAGGTTTCAACAATTTAAAGAATTTACTTGTAAAAAAACAATCTTGATAATCAATAAAACCGGGCTTATTTTTTACCATTTCAATTGCCTCAAGAGCTTTTTCTTGTGATGAAAAAACACCGATTTCTTTGCTTTCATTTTGACCATTTAATTTATATTTGTGTGTTACCCTATAATACCGGAACATATTAGAACCTCTTTTTGAAAAATTCTTATTTATTGATGAGTTATTATAGCATAAAATCCAACTAAAATCAAGGCGTATCTTCAGCAAATTAATAATTGAACGATACCACATAAATTGAACGAAAAGGGTATAAAGTGAACGATTTGTATTTTACGGGTAAAAACAAAAAAGCTTGCAAGGACGAAAACTATCCCAGCAAGCCTTGTGAATTTAATGAAATCCTGCTTTGC
>JAZQDF010000301.1:0-3645 GCA_045546635.1 Eubacteriales bacterium | reverse complement strand
GAGATAGCGAGCATATTAACGCCTGCCGAAACAAGATACTCGGTCATAGTATTGGTGATCTCGGGAGGAGATACGAGATATCTCGAGGGAATATGAAGGTCGCCGTCGTATTCAAGCATACCTGCATAAAGAACCGCGGGGGTGCGGACTCTGTCGAATTTATCAAACTCCTCGCCCGCCTCAAAGGCCTTCGAGATCTCGATAGCACGGTCACCGCGGAAGTTGAAGAAGATAACGCTGTCACCGTCGTTTATAGTGCCGACGGGCTTGCCGTCCTTGGCAATTACAAAGGGAGGAAGATCCTGGTCGATAACCTTATACTCTGCTCTGTAAGTATTGATAGCCTCCTCGGCGGATGCAAACTGTCTGCCCTCGCCAAGCACGTGAGTTTTCCAGCCGATCTCAACCATCGACCAGTTAGCCTCGTATCTGTCCATAGTGACCTGCATTCTTCCGCCACCCGATGCGATAGCGGCATCAAAGCCCCCGTCGCTTACGCTCGCGAGGAACTGCTCGTAAGGAAGAACGTAATCAAGTGCACTGGTCTCGCCAACGTCACGGCCGTCAAGAAGGATATGAAGTCTTACTCTCTTAACCCCGTCATCCTTCGCTCTTCTGATAAGTGCGGTAAGATGATCGATGTGCGAATGTACGTTGCCATCGGAGAACAGACCGATGAAGTGAAGGGTTCCGTCGTTATCCTTAACGCCGCCAACAAGAGTATGCCAGGTGTCGGAGGTAAAGATCTTGCCAGACTCGATAGACTGGGAAACAAGCTTCGCACCCTGTGCGAAAACCTGACCCGAGCCGAGAGCGTTATGGCCTACCTCGGAGTTACCCATATCGTCATCGCTGGGCAGACCAACGGCCGTACCGTGAGCCCTGAGGGTGACCATAGGATACTTTTCCATAAGCATATCAAGTGTGGGTGTGTGAGCCGCCGCAATAGCGTTTGCACCGTTGTCGGGAGCAATTCCGACGCCGTCCATAACGATTGTAAGAAGAGGACCCTTTACACCCTCGAATTTTGTAGATTTATTAAGCTTTATCATTTTAGTATCAACCTTTCGATTCGCGTTTTATATATCGGCATCCTTGATATAAAGATGACCGTAATCGGTAATGAATTTTTTTCTCTCCTGCAGAGCATCGCCTAAGAGGATATCAAACATCCTGGCCGTTTGCTCGGCGTCGGTGGGTGTTACGGCGATAAGACGGCGTGTCTGAGGACACATCGTGGTACGCCACATCATATCAGGCTCGTTCTCACCGAGTCCCTTGGAACGCTGGAGAGTGTATTTTTTGTTGCCAAGCTTGGCAATTATCTCCGCCTTCTCAAACTCGTTGTAGGCAAAGTATGTCTCGCCGCCCGAGGTTATCTCAAAGAGAGGCGACTCGGCAATAAATATCTTGCCCTTCTCTATCAGAGTGGGAAGCAGGCGATAAAACATCGTAAGCAGCAGCGTCCTGATCTGGAAGCCGTCCTCATCGGCATCGGTGCAGATGATGATCTTGTTCCATTTCATCAGGCTATAGTCGAAGGTTGCGAGATCGCCCTTCTTACCCGTCTTGACCTCAACGCCGCAGCCGATAACCTTAAGCAGATCAACGATAATGTCGCTGGCGAAGATCTTGTCATAGCTCGACTTCATACAGTTAAGCGTCTTACCTCTGACGGGTATAATGGCCTGAAACTCGGCGTTTCTGCCAAGCTTACAGCTGGACATAGCAGAGTCGCCCTCTACTATATAGACCTCACGCTGAGAAGCATCCTTCGACCTGCAGGGGACGAATTTCTCCACGCGGTTCGACACGTCCATAGTGCCCGTCAGCTTCTTCTTGATATCAATCTTAGTCTTCTCTGCAGATTCTCTCGCCTTCTTATTGATAAGCACCTGGTTTACGATAATGTTAGCACTGCTTGCATTCTCGGTCAGGTATATTTCAAGATTGGTCTTGATGAACTCGGTAAGTGCCTTCTGAATGAAGGCGTTGGTAATAGCCTTCTTGGTCTGGTTCTCATAGGAGGTTTGGGTAGACGCAGAATTTACTATTACCGCAAGGTTGTCGGCAATGTCAAGGAAGCTGATCTTCGCATCGCCCTTCACCTTCTTATTGTGTGTCTTTATGTACTTGTTTATAACGGCGGCAAATGCGTTTTTAACCGCCTTGTCGGGTGCACCGCCATACTCAAGGAAGGATGAGTTGTGGTAGTACTCGGTCATTCCCGTCTTAGCGAAGCAGAAGGTGATATCCGCCTTAAGCTTGTACTCGGGAAGGTCGTCACGGTCGCGTCCCTTGGTCTCGAAGCTCCACAGCACGGGCTGTGTCATAGCAATTCCCTCGGTGATCTCGGAAATGTAATCGGCAACTCCACGCTCGTAATAAAACTCTGTTTTGTCAAATTTTCCCTTCTCGTTCTCTACCTCAAGAATAAACCTTATGCCCGCATTAACAAAGGCCTGGCGGCGAAGAGTGAGGGTAAGGAATTCTACGGGAATATCTATTTCCTTGAATACCTTAAGATCGGGACGCCACTTGATAACCGAGCCACGCTTCTTCATACCCGGCTGGATATCGCTGACGACAAGCTCGCCATCCACGTTTCCGCTCTTGAAATGTATCTCGGAAAGAGTTTTTCCGTTATAGGAGCGTACCTCCATATACTCCGACGCGTACTGCGTGGCGGTCGCACCCAGACCGTTAAGTCCGAGCGAAAACTCGTATGCCGCATCGCCATCGTTGTTATCGTACTTTCCACCGGCGTAAAGCTCGCAGAAAACGAGCTCCGAGTTCCATGTCTTCACCTTCTGGTTATACCCGAGGGGAACTCCGCGTCCGAAGTCCTCCACCTCAATAGACAGATCCTGATATTTTTTTACAATTATCTTATCGCCAAAGCCTTCTCTTGCCTCGTCAACCGAGTTGGCAAGAATCTCTATAAACGAATGCTGACATCCGATAAGGTCGTCCGAGCCGAATATTACGGCAGGTCTTTTCCTGACTCTGTCGGCTCCCTTCAGACTTTTTATACTCTGGTCATCGTATTCCTTTTTCAGCTTTTTTACTGCCACGATTATACCTCCAGCTTTTTTCCAGCATACATTATAACACTTTTATATTAATTTGTCAAGAAAGAAAAAATAAGGGCGTACTTGACAATTGCCCCGTCAGGTGTTATACTTGCAGTATGGAAAAAATATTTGACGTTACTGCAGGCGGCGACAGACTTCCCTCCGATATGAAGAGCTTTCTCTACTCTCACGGTCTGTCTGTCACGCTGGTGAAAAAAGCAAAAATGGGCGGCATTTTTCTGAACGGAGCCGCCGTCACCGTTCGTGCCACCGTAAAGGAGGGCGACAGGGTTGAGGTATTCCTCGAAAGCGAGAGGAGCGAGGGCATACCTCCTATGGACATTCCCATAAGAGTGCTTTACGAGGACGGTGATATTCTTGCGGTGGATAAGCCCACGAATATGCCCACCCATCCGTCGAAGGGAAACAACCTCCCTACCCTTGCCAACGCGGTTATGGGCTATTACGGAGGAGATTTCGTCTTCCGCTCGGTAAACCGACTTGACCGTGATACGTCGGGCATAGTTATTATAGCAAAAAATCAGATAAGTGCATCGGCACTTTCCTCTTC
>JAZQDF010000300.1:0-4666 GCA_045546635.1 Eubacteriales bacterium | reverse complement strand
TCGTCAATGCAAAAGCAGCCCATAACACCCGACACGAAGCAGCCCGTATCAAGATGCACCTTGATATAGTCGGCAAAATTGCGGGGATCTCCGCCCTCGCGGATATAGGTAAGTATACCGCCCGAGGGATTTACGCTCATCGAGGTGGTGTGACCGTAAAAGACGCACTTCGACTCCCGCGGGAGAACGTCCCCGTCCTTGAAGCGACGGTTATAAAGAAGCTCCTCCCTTCTTATGCTGTCAAGTGGCGGTACCCTGCCCTCCTCATCAAGAGGAACGCCCGCGTGGACGCAGACGAAGGAGTCGGTCTCGATATAATAAGGCAGCGACTCTACGGCATCCACCGTCTCCCAGTTAAGCAGCCTGCCGTCGCCCTGAATATACTCACGAAGGCGGGCGAGGACGGTCTTGTAATCATCGCATTCCGCCATAAGCGAGTGATAATAGCCAATAAAGGCCTCCTCGTGATTGCCGCGGATAAGATGTACGTTTGGCTTGCCGATGAGATTGCGAAGAAGCCGCACCGACTGATCGCCCTTCTCTATAACGTCACCGCAGATATAAAGCGAGTCCTTATTTGTAAATCCTATTTTTCGCATCAGGGCTACGAAAAGGTCGTATTCCCCGTGCAGATCGCTCATTATGTAAATCATAGTTTACTTTTTCCCGAATTTGATCTTAAATTACGTAAAATTCCTCTAACGTATCAAGGCAGATGCATCCGAGCCCCAGGCCGAACACAGCACCGCAATCGATGGCGATATGATCCTGATTTCTGAATATTCTGCCGCGGCTGTTCGGATCGATAATGGCGGTGGGAGTGTGGCCCGTGACGAGAAACCTGCCCGGCTCGTTAAACTTCGGCTCGGAATAATCCTCGCGGCAGGAGGCAAGCTCGGTTATGCCGTAGTAATCAAGGGGACGGTCGGGCTTGTAGCCTGCAATACCGCCGTGAACCATAGTAAAGCGGCGGTCGCCAACGGTAATATCCGCATAGCTTGGCAGAGAATCGAGTATATCAAGTATGCGACGCTGCTTTCTCTCGTGGAGGATGTTGAACTGCTCGTAGGTCTCGTAGCCGCCGTTTGAGAACCAGCGGTTCATCTTCACCTCCATACGCGGAGAATATACGGCCTGGGGGCTCTCGTACAGCTCAGACAGAACCGAATAGGCGTAAAAATCGTGATTTCCCATTAACGCTACCACGTTTTTCCGTCCTGCAAAGTCAAAAATGATGTCAAATCCGCGGCTGCCGCGGTCAACGTAATCTCCAAGAAGGTATAGGGTGTCCTCCGAGGAGAAGGCTATTTTATCAAGCATCCTAAGGTACAGCTCATAGCAGCCGTGAAGGTCGCTCATAGCGTAGATCATATAAAAATCTCCTCTCGTTTTAATTTAACTATATTATATCATATCTACATCCTTAATTCAACAGGATATGAAGCCGATCGACGAAAAATCTGCAAAAAATCCGTCAAAGGCAGGAGTCGGTCGGGATATGATAAGGCCTGCAAAAAAACAGGCCCCCGAGGGAGCCTGAAATTTGTGTAAATATAAGATGAGACTGCGAAAAATCAGCGGTCGATGAAGAGATGCCTCGGCAGGCCGTCAACCATAAAGGGCGAGAGCTCGCCGATAATAAGCGGACGGGCATATTCATCAAACTCCTCCGAAACGTATGTTCCGCCCTCGGTGATCCACTCAAGAGGAACGCACTTCTCCTTGTTAGCGACCTCACGGATATCCATAATATCGGTGACGATGGAATAGGGGTTATCCGAGATACGCTTAAAGATTATCATCTTACCCGTCTCGCCGCGGAGAGCCGCCTGCAGAGCGTCTGCTCCCGCCATAAACGCCTCGGTAATATCACGTCTGGAAACGAGGTGAGATGCACATCTCTGAAGGGTTGCGAGCACGATACCGCGGCACTTGATGCCAAGACGGTCGGTTAGAAAGTCAGAGAGGTAAAGTGCGGTTCCGCCAAGAGCCTTGTGACCGAAGGAGTCAACCAGAGTGGTGTTCTTGTTCGCCTCACAGACGTACTTACCGTCGGCAGTCTTAATACCCTCGGACACGGCTACGATAACAGCCTTACGCGTCTTTTTCTTCTCCTTGATCTCGTCAAGGAATTTCTCGTGATCAAATACCACCTCGGGAAGATAAACCAGGTCGGGGCCATCGCAGTCCTCCGAGCGGGAGAGAGTGGATGCGGCGGTAAGCCAGCCTGCGTTTCTACCCATAATCTCAACTATGGTGACAGAGTCGTTAGGATAGGTCTTGGCGTCGCGGATGATCTCCTTCATAGTGCTGGCGATATACTTTGCCGCCGAGCCGAAGCCGGGGGTATGGTCGGTGCAGGCAAGGTCGTTGTCTATCGTCTTCGGTACACCCATAAAGCGAATATCGGAATTTATCCTCTTTGCATACTCGGACAGCTGCATTATGGTATCCATAGAATCATTGCCGCCGATGTAGAAGAAGTATTTCACCTCAAGCCTGTTGAGTATACCGAAAATTCTCTCGTAAAGCTCGGGTGCCTTATCCGCGTGGGGCAGCTTATAACGGCAGGTGCCCAGGAAGGATGAGGGCGTACGCTTAAGTAATTCAATGTCAAGGTCGTTCTTAATATAGTCAGAGATATCAATATATCTCTCCTCCAGGAGTCCTTCAATACCGTTACGCATACCGTAGACGGTTTGACATCCCTCGTCCCTTGCAGTCTTGAAAACTCCGACGAGGCTGGCGTTGATAACAGAGGTAGGGCCGCCCGACTGGCCGACCATAACGTTTCCGCGTGTCATAGGTTGTTCTCCTTTATATTTGGTGGATATTCGCTCATTTTTATTATACAATATGCCCCCTTGCTTTGCAAGAGAATTTTTGTGAAAAATATTCATAAAAAATCACCCCGGGCATTACACCCGGGGCGAAATATTCTGTTAGCTTAATTATTTCTTGCCTCGAAGAATTCTCCGATGCTGATATAGGTCTGCTCGTCGTTATAGGACTTAAGTCCTGCGTAGAGAAGAACCTCCTCGTAGGTCATCTCGGGATCTATATCGGTGTAGGTAATAAGCTTCAGGTAGCTGTCCATAGCGGTATCAAAATCGGTGTTGTTGCTAAGCACGTAAATCTGAAGTGCGTTGATGCCCGAAATCGAGTAGGAGATGTAGTAGCAGGGAGAGGAAATGGTAACGTATCTCCAGTATTCGTCCACACGGTAATCCTCCTCAATACCGAGCCACTCGGAGAGGCTCGCATAGAGAAGATCGTACTCGTCGGCGGTGATCTTGCCGTCAGCCATAATCACGTCGGAGTTGGGGCCGTCGTAGCTGTTAAGGTATACAGCCTGCTCGAAGCAGTCAACCTGTACCGCCATCATAACGGTGCTGAGCATATTAAGAAGCTGGTAGGTCTCAATAAGGGCGAAGGACTTTTCATTAACCTTACCCATTACGTAGTTGAGATAGAGCATCTCGTTGCCCTGGGAGTGAGTCTCCAGCAGGTCGAAGGACTGAGAATACTCCTCGCCGTTATAGATGCCGTTCATAAAGTGACCGAACTCGTGAGCCACGGTGGTGGTATTGTTATAGCCCTCACCGAAGTATGCGATGGGGAAGCCACCGTCAATTATGTAACTGACGTAAGCACCGCCGTATTCGCCTCTGAAGAGGTTGCCGTTGGATACAAGACCGTTAAGCTCATCGGAGAAGGAGAACTGCTTATCGGGATTAGAGGTGAAGCCGATTCCCGTATCGTCGAAATAGTCGTTAAGCATCTTATTGGCTGCGTAATCCGAGAAGAAGTCGGTATCCACTACCGAATAGAAGGTGTCTATATCATACTGATACTGTCCCTCGGTTCTCAGCTTATCCCACTTCGCATATAAAGCATTGTAGATAGGAACGATATACTCTCTTACATACTCGGTGAAGCTGCTGATATCCTGGTATGTGTACTCACGTCCGTAAACGTTCTCGTACGCATACTCAAGGTAGTTGTCATAGCCGAGGATCTGTGCCATTCTGTTACCGTTGGCAACAAACTCCTCGTAAAGAGCAAGCACGTTATCGTTGAGGGCGGGGTCCGCCATTGCAAGGAACTCAAGCTCGATTGTGTCGTTTCTGTTCTTCAATGCTCCGTACTCGGGATCGGCGTATGCATTAGATTCAAAGAGGAATGCCTTGATCTCCTCCTCGGTAGCACCGTAGAAGAAGAACTCGCGGTACATAGAGTTGTACCAGGGCTCGGAGAGCGAATAGAAGCTTGCAACCAGCTCGGTGTAATAGGTCTGCATACCGTTGTATGCTTCCTCAAGAGACTTGTTACCCATATCGCAGTAGTAAAGAGTCATTGCGATGGAATACTGGCCCTGTGCAGCGAAGATAAGATCGCTGTACTCCTCGTAAACCTTCTCGGCGTTGGCATAGCTGTCAGCGAGATCGCCGCTCTCGGCGTAAGCGTGCTTCGCGGGATCGTAAGCCTCTGCCGCATTAAGAATAGCGAGGATCTCGTTATGCTTTGCATCAAGCTCTGCCTTTTCATCATCACCAAAATCGAAGGTGAGATATTCGGTGTACTTGCCTGTCTCGGGGAACATAGGCTCGTAGAAGCCACAGCCATCTCTGGTACAGGGAACGAGTCTGGATGGCTCCTCAACATC
>JAZQDF010000299.1:0-2415 GCA_045546635.1 Eubacteriales bacterium | reverse complement strand
CCGAGGTTAGCAAGTGCCTGCATCTGTGCCTCCATACCGTCACGCTGATCGTTAAACCACCAGCCCGAGCCAAACTGGATCTTACCTGCAACGCCTGCACCCTGGAAGCATCCAAGCATAGTGCCGAGAACGTAATTATCCTTGGGATTAAGGGTGTAAAGAATGGTCTTTGGAAGAGCGTCTGCACACTCAAGATGGCTCATAAACGCACCGAGATCCTCTGCTATGCAAAGATCATTGATAGAATCAAAGCCGGTATCGGGACCAAGCTTCTCGTACATCTTCTTATTATTGTTACGAAGAGCACCAATGTGAAGCTGCATAGCCCAATCGAACTTAACGTACTCCTCTGCACAAGCGGTAAGCATTGCGGTCTTGAAGGAGTCGATCTCCTCCTTAGTAAGCTCGCCGCCCGCCATACGCTTATCAAAAGCAGCCTTGGCATCGCCAACAGCGAAGGGAACGTACTCAAGAGCGTGGTCGGAAAGACGGCAGCCGAAGTCGTTGAAGTATGCGATACGGCCCTTTATCCAGGAAACAAGCTCCTCGTAGGACTTAACACCGGTGGACTCTATATAGGGAATGAAGGTCTCCTTGCCGATCTCAACCGCCTTATCAGGACGGAAGGTAGGAAGCACCTTTGTGGAAAAGCCCTTAAGATCTGCGTGATATTCAAGAGAATCAACGGGGTCGTCGGTGGTACAGATGATCTCAACGTTAGAGCGTCTGATAAGCTCCTGAGCACGGAACTCAGGCTTTGCAAGGCACTCGTTTACTCTATTCCAGATACGCTCGCAGGACTCCTCGCAAAGAGGCTCGTCAATGTCGAAATATCTCTTAAGCTCCAGGTGTGTCCAATGATATAGGGGATTGCCGATAAGACGAGGCAGAGTTCTTGCGAACATTCTGAACTTCTCATACTCGTCAGCGTTGCCTGTGATATACTCCTCGTCAACACCTGCGGTTCTGATCTGACGCCACTTGTAGTGGTCGCCGCCGAGGAAGAGGTCGAATGCATTTCTGAACTGATAGTTCTCTGCGATCTGCTTAGGAGAAAGGTGGCAATGATAGTCAATAATAGGAAGATCCTTTACCATCGCATAGAGCTTCTTTGCAGGCTCGTTCTTAAGCATAAAGCTATCGTTAATAAAACTCATAATGTTACACCGTCCTTAAATATTGAAATTTCTCTGTAATTATTGATTTCATTCTTTGTTTCCCTGCCCTCTGCCACGCTGATGATGTACTCAAACAGCTCGTCGGTAAGGGGCTTGCCCTCAAGGGTGGGGGAGGCATCAAAGTCGATCCAGCCAGACTTACGCTCGGCAAGAGAGTGGTTGGTCGCGATCTTGACCGTAGGAACGGGAGCACCGACGGGAGTTCCGCGTCCTGTGGTAAAGAGTATGATATGCACGCCCGCCGCCATAAGATTCGTGATAGCGACGATGTCATTACCGGGGCCCTTAAGCAAGGAAAGACCGTTTTTGGTCAGAACGTCGCCGTAATCAAGCACGTCCACCACCTTGGAAAGACCGCCCTTCTGCACGCAGCCAAGCGATTTTTCCTCAAGGGTAGTAATTCCGCCCTTCTTGTTTCCGGGCGAGGGATTCTCATATATTACCTGATTATGTCTTGTATAATAATCCTTGAAATCGTTAATGAGCTTTACAGTCTTATCAAACACCTCGCGGCTCTCACATCTCTGCATAAGCAGGTGCTCGGCACCGAACATCTCAGGCACCTCGGTAAGCACACAGCTACCGCCGTGAGAGATCACCTTGTCAGAGAGTCTGCCAACCAGAGGATTGGCCGTAATACCGCTGTATCCGTCACTGCCGCCGCACTTAAGACCGATGCGAAGGCGTGATACGTGAACGGGAGTACGCTCGAATTTTGCCGCATATTCCTTTAGCTCGTTGATAAGAGCAACGCCTGCTGCAATATCGTCGTCGTGATCCTGAGTATTAAGGAACTTTACCCTATCGGGATTATAGTCACCGAGAACCTTTTTAAACACCTCAATGTTATTATTCTCGCAGCCCAGGCCAAGAACGAGAACGCCCGCCGCATTGGGATGGTTTACCATACCGCGAAGGATAAGCTGAGTAACCGTCTGATCGTCACCGAGCTGAGAGCATCCAAAGGGATGAGGAAAATGCTTTGCCCCGGTAAGAGCGGCAAGCCTCTCGGCGATTTTATTAACGCAGCCAACCGTATTTACGATCCAAATCTCGTTTCTGATACCAACGTCACCGTTCTCGCGGACGTAGCCCATAAAGGTGCGATCGGTCGGCACCGCGGGAGTGTCATAAAACTTTGGCTCGTAGGTGTACTCAAGGTTGCCCGACAGATTAGTCTTTACGTTGTGAGTATGTACGTGCTCGCCCTTCTTTATGAAGTCGGATCGTAGCCATG
>JAZQDF010000298.1:0-4795 GCA_045546635.1 Eubacteriales bacterium | reverse complement strand
TAAGGTTCTTCTCAACATCAATTTTTACTACGTTAAGGTTAAGTGTTGTAACCTGTTCGTGACCCCACTGACCGGCCATCTTCTTGTTCTTGAAGATTCTGGCAGGGTCGATAACACCCATAGAACCGGACTGACGGTGTACAGGGCCTACGCCGTGTGTCATTCTGAGCTTCGCAAGGTTCCATCTCTTGATCGCACCGGTGTATCCGTGGCCCTTGGTAATACCTGTGATGTCGACCTTCTCGCCTGCGGCGAAGGTATCGACGGTTACTACAGAACCTACTTCAAGTGCGGAGCAGTCGTCGAGTCTGAACTCCTTGAGGTGACGCTTGGGGCTGATGCCAGCCTTCTTGAAATGACCAAGCTCGGGCTTGTTTGCATTCTTCTTAACATCCTCGAATGCAAGCTGTACAGCGTTGTAGCCGTCGTTCTCGACGGTCTTCTTCTGTGCTACCACGCAAGGACCTGCTTCAATCAGGGTTACGGGTATTACGTTGCCTTTGGCATCGAAGATCTGAGTCATACCCAGCTTCTTGCCGATAATGCCTTTTTTCATTTTTTCCTCCATAGTTATTGGTTGACGGTTTTGATTTTACCTCTCGGCATCCGCCAACGTGACTTTAAGGTGGAAAAAATCGCTCCTCGGGATTTGAAGCTCCCGTTGTGTGCTTAATAATTAAGCCTTGATCTCGATCTCAACACCGGCGGGAAGCTCGATGCTCATAAGAGCTTCTACAGTCTTCTGACCAGGCTCGATGATGTCGATGAGTCTCTTGTGAGTACGCATCTCAAACTGCTCACGGCTATCCTTGTACTTGTGAACTGCACGAAGGATGGTAACGATCTCCCTGTCAGTGGGAAGCGGAATAGGACCGCTAACCTTGCTGCCGTTTCTCTTTGCTACGTCAACAACCTTTGCCGCTGCGGCGTCAATAATGGTGGAATCGTAGCTCTTAAGACGTACTCTGATTTTGTTCTGTGCCATTTTGTTTTCCTCCTTTTACGTTTTGCTTTACACCGTTTTAAGAAGGCGATGAGTTTTACACCGCATCGGGAGTATCATCCTCCCCCATCAAAATCAGTTCGGCAGATCCCCGCAGTGACTGACGAACCGAATCAAGTAATGCAGTGTGCCTTGCGGCCAACACTCTTGTTTCGCCCGGTTAAAATATCGGACATACTCCACGGAAATTCCCTACCTCAAGGGTAGCCACCTCCCGCTTCAACGCATATCAAGCTTTTACATTATACCTTATATTTTAATAAAATGCAAGAGGGTTTTGAAAAAAAGTAAAAAAATATTTCTTAAATTTTTCACGAACTTTTTGTCAGCTTTTTGTATAAATTGCACAAAAATTACCCTATTCCGCAATCCACGCCAAAAAATCAGACCTTGGGGCGGTATTTTTTTCACTTTTTTCGCTTTTGTTTACAATTTATTCATATATTTGATGTAAAATAGATAAATGTAAAGAAGAAATTTTGCACGTCCTCGCGTGCGTGTATATTATTAAATGAAGGAAACCGTTTTATGAAGAAGCTTCAGACCATCGACGTATACCTTATACCGCTGCCCATTGTGGCTATTGCAGCGACCATATTACGAACGGTTGCTCTGCTTGGGGGCTTTAACTCCTCGTCTATGCACTACGACAACAAGATCGCCTTCGTCATCTCGACGATCATCGTGGCGGTCTCATCCCTCGCATTTCTCAGTTACCTTCTCCTCGGAGATAAGGACAGACCGCTGATCTCAAGGAGTGACAACGCCGCCTCATACATCCCTGCCGGTATCGTCAGCACCGCCCTGCTCTTTATGGGTGTAGAGAATATTACTATGGCATTTGGCGGTTATCCACGCGGTATCGTCGGCATCCTGTCACTTGTAACCGGAGTGCTTGCCCTTGCATCCATTGTCTCCTTCTTCCTGTCGGTATTCAACGAGAAGAGAAATAATTTATACAAGGCGGCCTTCAGCCTCTGCATCGTGCTGTTTCTTGCCGTCTACGCCGCCCTGCTCTATTTCAACAAGGCAGAGCATCCGACAAACTCTCCCAACAGGCTGATCGACCAGCTGGCATATCTCCTCTCGGCTATATTCTTCCTCTACGAGGCAAGGATCCCACTGGGACGTGCGAAGTGGCGTGGCTACGTTGCCTTCGGTCTGTGTGCCACTCTTATGGCGGTGTACTCATCCGTCCCCGCCCTGATCTACTGCTTCGTAAGGGGTGACTTGGTGTCCGAGAGCCTGATTGAGAGCATTCTCACTCTTACGATGGCTATATATATCGCGTCGAAGGTGGTGCAGATAAAGAGCCTGACGCCCGACAGCAAGTGCGATACGGCGAAGAGCATCGAGATCCTTGCCTCTATGCGTGAGGACGAGATGAAGGCACAGCACACCCCCGTCGCGTGCGATACAGATAATATGGAAGAAAACGACGACACCGAGGATGCCTCCAACTACTCCTTCGACATTCCCGACGCCGAGGAGGGCGAGGGCGTTGACGCCTAAATACAGCTAAAGGACTATTGACATGAAAAGAATTCTCGTCGTTGACGGCAACAGTATAATCAACCGTGCATACTACGGTATGCGTCCGCTGACCACAAAGAGCGGCAAGACCACCCACGCGGTGTACGGTATGATCAATATAATTTCCCGCCAGCTTAACGCAATAAAGCCCGACTACGCGGCAGTAGCCTTCGACCTTAAGGCACCCACCTTCCGTCATCAGATGTACGACGGCTACAAGGCGGGCAGACACCCCACGCCCGAGGATCTTATCTCGCAGTTCCCCGATGCCAAGGAGTGCCTCAGCCTTATGGGATTGCATATTCTGGAGCTGCCCGGCTATGAGGCAGACGATATTCAGGGTACGGTAGCCAAAATGGCTCATACGCAGCCTGATACCGAGGCATACATTCTTTCGGGTGACCGCGACCTGCTGCAGCTTATCGACGATAAGGTGACGGTGCTGCTGGCAACCAACACCGAGACGAAGCATATGGACGGAGCAGCCTTCCGTGAGGAGTACGGCATTGACTCACGCTGCTTTGTAGATATGAAGGCTCTTATGGGCGATTCCTCCGATAATATCCCCGGTGTTGCGGGCGTTGGTAAGAAAACCGCACAGACGCTAATCGAAAATTTTGACAGCCTTGAAGGAATTTATGAAAATATCGATGACAAGCGTATCTCCAAGGGAGTCCGCGAGAAGCTGCTTCGCGACCGTGAAAACGCCTTTCTCTCCCGTACACTTGCAAAAATCTGCACCGAAGCACCAATTGGAAAGACTCTTGATGAGCTCAAAAGACGCCCCATCGATACAAAGGGCCTGTACCGCAAGTTCAACGAGCTTGAATTAAACTCGCTTATAGCAAAATTCGGCCTTACCGACTCGCCCGATGAGGCGGGTGAGGAGATAGCCGAAGAATCCCTCCTTGATACAAGAGCTTTATACACAGAATGTGATGCCAATGCTATCGTAGAAAAGGCTACAAAACGCTTTTCTTTCGAGATTTTGAGTGGTATAGTTTACATTTCGAGCAAGAACGGGCATTTTTCCTACTCGGGTAGCCTATCCGACATAAAAGAAATATTTATAGGCAGCGAGATCATCTGCTATGACGGAAAGGCACTTTATCACCTTCTGTCAAGGGCAGGGTGTGAGCCCGAGGGAGCAAATTTCCTTGACCTTATGCTATACGCCTACGTGCTGAATCCCGGTGGAGGAAGTCCTGCTCCCCACACGCTGGCAACTACCTTCGCGGGAAGGACGCCCGAGGCGGATGCTCCCTGCGGATCGCTTTTCTTTGACATTGAGACAGAAATGATGAAGAGGATCCGCGAGATAGGTGCCGAGAGCATACTTGTGGACATTGAGCTTCCCCTGCTGAAGCTGCTGGCGAGGATAGAGGAAACGGGCTTTGGCATCGATCCTGACGGAATGCTGGAATACGGCGAGGCTCTTGACGGCCTGGCATCCGAGCTTACCCAGAGGATATATATGCAGGCGGGCAGAGAGTTTAACATTAATTCTCCAAAGCAGCTCGGCGAGGTTCTCTTCGAGGAGCTGGGGCTTCCCTGCAAGAAGAAAAAGACCAAGAGCGGATATTCCACCGACGCCCAGACCTTAGAGGAGCTGCGTCAGTATTCTCCTATAATCGACGATATTTTAGAGTACCGTCAGGTAACAAAGCTGCGTAATACCTATGCGGCAGTTCTGCCCACCCTTGCCGACGGCGAGGGACGGATCCACACCGATTTCAAGCAGGCACTTACCGCCACGGGCAGACTCTCAAGTGCCGAGCCCAACCTGCAGAACATTCCCATCCGTACCCGTATGGGCAGACAGATGCGTAAGTATTTTATCGCAAGGGAGGGCTACTCGCTTGTTGATGCCGACTACTCGCAGATCGAGCTTCGCCTGCTCGCCCACATATCTGGTGACTACACGATGCGAGAGTCCTTCATCTCGGGCGAGGACATTCACCGCAGAACGGCAGCAGCGGTGTTCGGTATCCCCGAGGAGCAGGTGACCGAGGAGATGCGTAAATCCGCGAAGGCGGTAAACTTCGGCATCGTATACGGTATCGGCGGCTTCTCTCTGGCGAAGGACATCGGCACCAGCGTTGCCGAGGCAACGCAGTATATCAAGAGCTACAAAATGAACTACCCCGACATTGACAGATATCTTGACGAGGTAGTAAAGGCCGCCGAGCGTGACGGCTATACAACGACAAGTCGGATCGTAGCCATGTCGTTCTGTGAGCCAAGGAGTTGGGTCTAGTC
>JAZQDF010000297.1:0-5245 GCA_045546635.1 Eubacteriales bacterium | reverse complement strand
ATGGCTACGATCCGACTTAGACTCATCACAACACCCTTGACATTCCTATGTACCTCCGTATTGAGACCGAGCTTTACCTGAAGCGTCTTATCGTCGGCGGTATGCACAAGGTTTACGAGGTTGGCCGTATCTTCAGAAACGAGGGTATGGACCCCAAGCACAATCCCGAGTTCACCACCATCGAGCTTTACGAGGCATTTACCGACTACTACGGTATGATGGATCTTGTTGAGGAGCTTTACAAGATGCTGGCGAAGGAGATCTGCGGCGACACAAAGATCACCTATCAGGGCATTGAGATAGATATGGGCCACTGGGAAAGACTTACTATGGTTGATGCGGTTAAGAAGTATGCAGGCATCGACTATTATGATTGGAAGAGCGACGAGGACGCGAGAGCTGCCGCTAAGGAGCATCACGTTGAGGTTCCCGCGGACGCGACCAAGGGCACAGTTCTTGTAGAGCTGTTCGACGCCTTCGTAGAGGATAAGCTTATTCAGCCCACCTTCATCTACGATTATCCCGTTGAGAATTCTCCTCTTGCAAAGAGAAAGCCCAGCGATCCCGCCTTCACCGAGAGATTCGAGTACTTCATCAACTGCACCGAATACGGAAACGCATTCTCCGAGCTTAACGATCCTATCGACCAGCGTGAGAGATTTGAGAGCCAGGTTGCAAAGAAGAAGGCAGAGGATCCCGATTCTCCTGCAGAGGTTGACTACGATTACGTCACCGCACTTGAGTACGGTATGCCTCCCACAGGCGGTCTCGGCTTCGGTATCGACAGACTCGTTATGCTCCTTACCGACTCGGCATCTATCAGGGACGTTTTACTCTTCCCGACTATGAAGCCTGAAGCATAAATCTTTTTACGTCATAGCCAAAATATAAAAAAACCGACGAGGGTATTGCATTTTCGTCGGTTTTGTGCTATACTTTTATCAGATCAACTGTAATAGGCAACATTTGCAGGTGAAATTTCCAAAAGGAGAAACAATATGGGTTTATTTATCGGTTTAGCAGCGTTAGCTGCAATCATTGCAATTTTGTGTGCGTGTATCAAGATTGTTCCGCACACCTACGAGTACGTTATCGAGTTCCTCGGTAAGTACAAAACCACCTGGAAGGCAGGCTTCCACATTAAAATTCCTTTACTTGAAAATATTGTAAACAAGGTTACCTTAAAGGAGCAGGTTCTCGATTCCCCTCCCCAGCCTGTTATTACCAAGGATAACGTTACTATGCAGATAGACACGGTTATCTACTATGCTATTTACGACGCAAAGCTTTATGCTTACGGTGCGGTTAATCCTATTTCCGCCCTTGCAAACCTTGCGGCAACTACTCTCCGTAACCTGGTAGGTGAGCTTGAGCTTGACGGAACGCTTACCTCCCGTGATACCATCAACGCCAAGATGACCGAGATACTTGACGAGGCAACCGACAAGTGGGGCATCAAGGTTAATCGCGTAGAGCTTAAGAACATTATTCCTCCCGCCGAGATCCAGAATGCGATGGAAAAGCAGATGAAGGCAGAGCGTGACCGCCGAGAGACGCTGCTTCAGGCAGAGGGCCACAAGGCAGCTGCTATTACCCGTGCAGAGGGTGACAAGCAGGCTATGATCCTGGCAGCAGAGGGTGAGCGTGATGCAAGAATTGCCCGTGCAGAGGGTGAAGCAAAGGCTATCTACCTCGCTAAGAAGGCAGAGGCTGACGGTCTCCGTGCCCTTAAGGAGGCGGGCGTTGACGCCGCTGTTCTTGAGATCAAGAAGTACGAGGCTCTGGTTGCTATGTCCAACGGCAAGGCATCCAAGATCATCGTTCCCACCGACGCCGTTGAAATGACGAAGGCTAACGTTATGTTCTCCGAGACCTCCGGCCTTGGTGACGTGACACCTCCCGCACCCGAGGAGCCTCCTGTAATCAAGGAAGACCCCTGCTGCGATTAATTCACGGTGATGTAGATTAGCATAAAAGACTGTCCTTGGCTATTTGCTTTGGACAGTCTTTTTTATTGACACCGCTATTGCACTTTCATCCTGATTGTGCTATAATAAATAAAAGAACGGAAAGGAGGGGGACGTATGCATATTTCTGATATGGAAATGGCGAGAAAAATCGCAGAGCGTGTTGATGCGAGCGGCGGCTGTGCCTATTTCGTTGGCGGGTACGTCCGCGACCTTATCGAAGGACATCAAGGTAAGGATA
Organism: Eubacteriales bacterium; assembly: GCA_045546635.1. Lineage (GTDB taxonomy): Bacteria > Bacillota > Clostridia > Oscillospirales > CAG-272 > UBA1740. The sequence continues at coordinate 3,037 of JAZQDF010000297.1, read as the reverse complement.
TTGACATCGAAATACACGGTATCACACCACACGCACTTAAGGATATCCTTGACGGTCTCGGTCAAAGGCTGGAGATCGGCGAGAGCTTTGGCATCTTCGGGCTGCGAGGCTATTCGCTTGATATCGCGATGCCCAGAACCGAAACCAACAGGGGCCGTGGGCACCGCGACTTTGACATATTCGTAGATCCCCATATAGGTACGTACAAGGCGGCACAGCGGCGTGATTTTACCGTCAACGCTATGATGCAAAACATACTGACGGGCGAGATAATCGACCACTTTGGCGGGCAAGAGGATCTAAAAAACCGTATTATCCGTCATATAGACGCGGCCACCTTCGTTGAGGATCCCCTGCGAGTGCTTCGCGGGGCACAGTTTGCCGCGAGATTCGGCTTTGATATTGCTCCCGATACTATCGAGCTTTGTCGCGGGATGGATATTTCCACCTTGGCGAAGGAGAGGATTCTTGGAGAAATCGAGAAGGCACTTCTGAAGTCGGAAAGGCCCTCGGTATTCTTCGAGCTGATGCGTAAAATGAATCATCTGTCGGTATGGTTCCCCGAGCTTGAGGCACTTATCGGTGTAGAGCAGAACCCGAAGCATCACGCCGAGGGCGACGTGTGGGTGCATACTATGATGGTGCTTGACGAGGGTGCAAGGCTGAGGCATTATGCCGAGGATCCGCTTGGATTTATGCTGGCCTGCATAACGCACGACTTTGGCAAGGCGATATGCACCGAGATCGTGAAGGGAGAGATACACTCTTACGGTCACGAGGTAGCAGGACTGCCTATCATCGAAGGCTTTATGAAGCGGCTGACAAACGAGCACCGCCTTATAAAGTATGTGCTTAATCTGTCCGAGTATCATATGAAGCCCAACACCCTGGCAGCAACGGGTGCATCGGTAAAATCAACGAACAAGATGTTTGACAAATCCGTAGATCCCGCCGCACTGATTTGTATTGCTGTGGCAGACGGACTTGGCAAGATAGCACCGAGGGAGTATATTTCCTACGATGATTTCTTTATCGAGCGACTTAAGACCTACCGCGAATATATGTCTCGCCCCTACGTTATGGGACAGGATCTTATTGATGCAGGATTAAAGCCGAGCAAGGAGTTTGCAGACTATCTTGAATACGCACACAAGCTTCGGCTTGCAGGTATTGAGAAGGAGTCGGCTCTTAGGCAGACTCTGGCATACGCGAGAAAAGGAGGCAAAAACAAATGAGAACAATATTCAGGCTTATAGCAGGATTAGTCACAAGGCTTCTCGGTGTAGACGAGGAGGCCGAGCGTGCAGATATGCATCTGTCAAATCATCATCTGGGCCTTGCGACTGCGGCCTTTCTCGCCGTATTCGTACTTGTAGCAAGATATATCTATACGAATGAATGGTTCTATCTGGTGCTTGGCGGTGCGTTTTTGCTCTGCTCTATCGGCATACTTCTCTGCTATAGAAATCAGCGGATATACGTGCTGAGCGACGAGGAATTTCAGTATTCCACCTTCCTCGGCAACAAGAAGATATACCGATTTGACGAGATTACAGCCCTGAGAAAAAACAGAGATTCGCTGACACTTTTCCTTGGTAAAAACAAGGTACATATTGAAGCCAACGCAGTCCTCAGCGACAGACTTAAGACGTTAATCATCGAGCAATTCAAAAAGCAGGAGGGAGAAGAATAATCTTCCCTTCACAAAAAAACTGCTCGCCTTACCGAGGCGAGCAGTTTTTATATAAGGCAAACGAACAAATGTCATTTTTTGTAAAAAAGTATTGACAAATCACGGCGTTTCTGCTAAAATATTTTTATCTTTTATTTTTTAAAGGCGTTTGAGCGAAGAGTAGTATCAGCCGTTGCGGATGCACAGAGAGCCGTCGTATGGTGCAAGACGGAGGTCACGGGGCTGTGAATTCACTTCGTTAGCCGTTCGCTGAAGGAAAACTGTGTAGGCGATACCGGGTGCGACCGTTACATCGCTACGGCTTATTATGAGCCTGATGAGGCCGACGTCGTAAGACGGCGGTAAAGCAGAGTGGTAACACGTTTTTTACGTCCCTGCGTTCTATGAACGCGGGGCTTTTTTATTTTATCCTTAAGGAGAAATTATGCCGATCACCGATTTTCTCGAAAGAAATGCAAAGATCTATCCAAACGACGTAGCACTTGTGGAGATCAATCCTGAGCGTCAGCCCGACAAGAATCTTACCTGGCGTGAATACAATTTAATAGAGACCGCCTCTGAGTCGGACAAATACCGCCGAGAAATCACCTGGCGTGATTTCGACATTAAGGCAAACCGCTTTGCCAACCTGCTGTTTACCCGCGGAGTTAAGAAGGGCGACAAGATAGCAATATTGCTGATGAACTGCCTTGAGTGGCTGCCCATATACTTCGGTATTCTTAAGACGGGTGCTGTCGTTGTACCTATGAACTACAGATATTCTGCCGACGAGATAAGATACTGTCTTGATCTGGCGGACGTGAGGATGCTGGTGTTCGGCCCCGAATTTGTAGAGCGTATCAGCAGTCTGGAGGGCAAGATGCCCCTGATCGACAACCTGTTCTTCGTAGGAAAGCAGAGCGAGACGCCGCACTTTGCAGACAATTACGCCGAGATGGTTTATTATTGCTCCTCTACACCACCGCCCGTCGAGATAAGCGACGAGGATGACGGTGCAATTTACTTCTCCTCGGGTACGACAGGCTTCCCAAAGGCGATTTTGCACAGACATAAAGCTCTTGTGTCCTCCTGCTACACCGAGCAAAGCCATCACGGACAAACCAAGGATGACGTATTCCTATGCATTCCTCCTCTCTATCATACCGGTGCGAAGATGCACTAAGTCGGATCGTAGCCATGTCGTTCTGTGAGCCAAGGAGTTGGGTCTAGTCATTGTCTTCCTAAGACCGCTTGGCCTCCGACTTGTATCCTCCTGCTACACCGAGCAAAGCCATCACGGACAAACCAAGGATGACGTATTCCTATGCATTCCTCCTCTCTATCATACCGGTGCGAAGATGCACT
>JAZQDF010000296.1:0-4081 GCA_045546635.1 Eubacteriales bacterium | reverse complement strand
CCACACCTAAGGCGGCCTTCATCAATGACAGCTTTGTAGCAGACGAAGAGCCTGTTGCAATTCCCGTCACCGAGGCAGCAATCTACGAGGAGACCGTAGCACCCACCGTTCTCGAGGATGAGATCACCATCGAGGCACCTGTTGTTGCTACCGTAATTGAAGAGCCCACCACACCTAAGGCGACCTTCATTAATGACAGCTTCATTTCCGATGAAGAGCCTGTTGCAATTCCTGTCATCGAGGCGGCAATCTACGAGGAAACCGTAGCACCCACCGTTCTCGAGGATGAGATCACTATTGAGGCACCTGTTGCTGCTACCGTAATTGAAGAGCCCACCACACCTAAGGCGGCCTTCATCAACGATAGCTTTGCTGCAGACGAAGAGCCTGTAACCGTTCCTGTTACCGAGGCGGCAATCTACGAGGAGACCGTAGCACCTACTGTGCTTGAGGATGAGAACACCATTGAAGCACCTGTAGCTGCAACTGTTATTGAAGAACCCGCTACACCTAAGGCGTCCTTCATTAACGATAGCTTCATTTCCGATGAAGAGCCTGTTGCAATTCCTGTCATCGAGGCGGCAATCTACGAGGAGACCGTAGCACCTACTGTGCTTGAGGATGAGATCACCATTGAGGCCCCCGTTGCTGCAACCGTAATCGAAGAGCCTACCACACCTAAGGCGGCCTTCATTAATGACAGCTTCATTTCCGATGAAGAGCCTGTAACCGTTCCCGTCACCGAGGCGGCGGTATTCGAAAACAATGTTTCCGCAACTGTGCTTGAGGATGAGATCACCATTGAGGCACCTGTTGCTGCAACCGTAATCGAAGAGCCCACCACACCTAAGGCGTCCTTCATTGATGATAGCTTTGCATCTGTTGAAGAGCCTGTAGCAGTTCCCGTCACCGAGGCAGCAATCTTTGAGGAAACCGTAGCACCCACCGTTCTCGAGGATGAGCCTCTCTTCACCGTTCCCGAAACCGTAATCGTTGAGGAGGCTAATACACCCAAGTCTGCAGCAATCGAGGATAGCTATGTTTCCATTGAGGAGAGCATTGTTGTTCCTTCTGCTAAGGCGTCTATTTACGAGCAGGATGATACAAGCACTCTGCTTCAGGATGAGCCTCTCTTCACCGTTCCCGAGACTGTAATCGTTGAGGAGGCTAATACACCCAAGTCTGCCTCTATTGAAGACAGCTACACCGCTGTTGAGGAAACTACTGCAGCTCCTGTTACTCAGGCGGCAATATTCGAGCAGCCCACCGATACGACCGCACTTGAGGATGAGGCGGTTGAGTACAGAACTACCACTATTCTTGACGACGAGGACAACGTTGTTCTCCAGGTATCCGAGCTTGTTCACAGCGGCGAGTCTGAGTACAGCCCCGTTGTTGTTACAGACGCTACCGAGGAGCTCCACGATGACTCCACCGAGAGAAAGACTAATGCCAAGATTTCTACCATTCCCACCACCAAGAACGGAAAGATTAAGCGTGAGGATCCTATGATTCCCACTCTTCCTCCTGTTTCTGCAAAGGGTAATGGAGCAAATCCCACGCAAACGCCCTTCGTTCTTCCTGCTACCGCACAGGGAATGGCAGGTATGACTACCTATGATTCCAAGTCTGACGAGTCTGAGGCAACCGGCTTTGCAAACGCACTCGACGATAGCCGTAGCATCCCTGTTGCTCCTATGATCGATCTTGATAAGACAGCACCCGCTGCCGAGCCTGTCGAACAGACAGAAGAGGTTATAGCACCCGCACACACCGAGCCTAAGAGCAACGGCCCCATCATTGCCGATGCTGACGTAGAGATTCACTTCGACGGCGATTACGAGGAGGAGTCCGAGCCCGAGCTTGTTGAGGAGCCCGTTGTTGAGGAACCCGTTGTTGAGGAACCCGCTCCCGTGGATGAGCCTGTCGTTGAAGAACCTGCTTCCGTAGAGGAGCCCGTGGCTGAGGAGCCTGCAGAAGAGCCTGCTCCCGAGGAGCCCGTGGTTGAGGAATCTATTCCCGACGAGCCTATCGAAGAGCCCGCTCCCGAAGAAACGGTTGTAGAAGAAGCGGTGGAGGATGAGCCAATCGACGAGCCCGCTGAGGAGCCTGCAGAAGAGCCCGCTCCCGAGGAGCCCGTGGTTGAGGCACCTGCTGATCCTGCCGATGACATCATCGACGACGGTATGATTCATACCGATGCTATTCACGCCGATGAAATGATGACCGACGAGGAGGCTGAGGAGCATATCGAGATCATCGAGGAAGAGCCCGGCAGAGAGAGAACCGGCAAGATGCACATAATCAACCTTGATACCCTTTGCGAGAACTTCGCCTACGGCGAAACAGTCACTCTTGAGGCCCTGCAGGCAAAGAAGCTTGCACCCAAGAACGCAGGCAGAGTAAAGATCCTTGCAAGAGGTATTATGACGAAGAAGCTTGATATTATCGCAGACGGCTTCTCGCTCCAGGCTGTTAAGATGATCACCCTTGCGGGCGGTCGTGCCGAGCAGTTTAAGTAATTAAATCAATGCGGTGGGGAGCTTTTCTCCCCACCGTAATAAAAAAAGAGAACGTTGCTTATCGCTTCGTTCTCTTTTTTCTTCCTATATATTAATATATTTTGCTTATTATTTATTCATCTCGGAGTAAAGCTCCTCCATAACCGTACGCAGGGCTTTTGCATCAGGCTTCAGAATGCGTCTGTCGTAGGTAATAAGACCGTTGGTCTCGTCCTCAACGTCGGATACCTGGGTGTATACCAGGGCACAGATTCCGCCTCGGATCAGCGGCCTTATCTCCTCTGCGTAGAGCTTTATAAGTGCGGCCTCGTATTCCTTCGCCGTTTCGTATCCGCCATATCCGTATTCACTTTCGCCGAACAGATGTCCCTTGACGCGGTGAGAGTATCCTCCGAACTCGCTGATTACAATAGGCCTGCCATCCCTTCTGCCGATCCTCACCCTCTTAAAGTACACGTGGCGAGAGTCAACGTCGCTTCGCCTTCTCCAGAACCAGCCCGACGTGGAGTCGTATATCCTTGTAGGATCCTGGTTCTTTGCAACGAGATACATTCTGTCGGCCTCAAACTGTCCCCACCCCTCGTTGAATATGGTGTAGTAAAGCACCGACGGGAAGTTATAAAGATGCTCGATAGTGCCGATCATATCCCTTTCAAATATCTGCCTCGTTTCCTTGTCCCGATGCCTTATAAGTATTGGCAGCCGCTTGAAGCCGATCGTTGGCAGGGCGGTGTCAATAAGCCAGGAATAATCCGAATTGTTGACCATATCCTGGAACACCACCATACCGTGCTTGTCACAGAGATGATAGAATATCTCGGGCTCGATCTTGATATGCTTTCTCAGCATATTAAAGCCGCATTTTTTCATTCTGAGAATGTCGTCCTCATATCCGCGGCTTGTGGCGGGCAGGAAGATTCCGTCGGGATAATATCCCTGGTCAAGCAGACCGTTGAAGAGATATGCCCGACCGTTAAGCGTCAGCCTCGGCACGCCCTTTATCCTCTCAACCGCAATCTCACGAAGGGCAAAATAGCTTCTTATCTCGTCTTCCCCTGACTTGACGGTGAAGTAGTAGAGGTGGGGATGATGTGGCGTCCACAGATGCTTATCAATTGGCGAGATGGTTATCTCGTCGCCGTCAAGCTCGTATATTCCTCCCTCGTCGAGGGTTATGGTTTTGTGCTGCTCGCCGCCAAAAATCTTGATCTTTACGTTATCCGCCGTAGAGGTGATCTTGATTTTCTCAATATACTTTTCGGTCACCGATTCAAGCCAAACGGTCTGCCAGATACCGCTGACGGGGGTATACCACATTCCGCCCCTTTCTCTCTTCTGCTTACCGTAGGGATACAGGCCGGACAGATCGTCCCTCGCCTCTACGTATATCTCGTTTTCTCCATCGCAGATAAGCTCGGTAATATCGGCAGAGAAGGGAAGATAGCCACCCTTGTGACTTACCGCTATTCTGTTGTTTATAAATACCTTGCAGATGGTGTCGACCGCACCGAAATGCAGAAATACCCTAAGTCGGAGGCCAAGCGGTCTTAGGAAGACAA
>JAZQDF010000295.1:0-3364 GCA_045546635.1 Eubacteriales bacterium | reverse complement strand
TGCCCGTTTTCCGTCCCTGCATCGGCCTTGATAAGAATGAGATAATTATACAGGCACGCCATTACGGTACCTTCGACACCTCCATTCTTCCCTTTGAGGATTGCTGTACCGTATTTACTCCCCGTCATCCTAAAACACAGCCCCGCCTCGACGACGTAATGCGTGAGCTTGATAAGGTGGACGTGGAGGCACTTCTTGACGAGGCGTACGCCACAATGTATACCGAAACCAAGCTTATTTACCCCACTTATCGCTAAAATGTCAACAACTATTTACAAATAACAACAAAAAGAGCCTGAGGTAAACCCTCGGGCTCTTTTGAATTCTGCATCTATACTCTGGCTTAACCGCCAAGCATCAAGCTACGAAACGCTGCTCAGGCTCTGTATTTACTTAACCACTTCCAGCTTGATGATATTGGTGTTTCCTCTCGGGCCACCGATAAGACCGCCGGTCATAACAACGTTGTCACCGGGGGAGAGACGAAGCACCGTCTTCGCCTGACGCATTGCATTGTAGAACATTACGTCGTTGGACTCAAACTTCTCGGTAAGAACGGGAAGCACGCCCCAGCTCATATTAAGCTTTCTCCATACCTTCTCGTTGGTGGTAAGACCGATAATGTCAACAGGACATCTGAAGCGGCTGACCATTCTGGCGGTAAGACCGCTGATAGAGTTAACCACGATGCACTTCGCATTGACGTCAATAGCCATAGCACAGGTTGCGTGGGAAACCGCGTCGGCGTTAGACTTGATCTCAAAGCTTGCCTTGTGGAATCTGTCCTTGTAATTAATGCCGTTTTCGGTAAACTCGGCGATCTCCGCCATATAGCGTACAGCCTCTGCGGGATGTGCACCCATCGCGGTCTCGCCCGAAAGCATTACGGCAGACGAGCCGTCGTATACTGCGTTTGCAACGTCGGATATCTCTGCTCTGGTGGGTCTGGGATTATAGATCATAGACTCCAGCATCTCGGTTGCGGTGATAACACGCTTACCAAGCATACGGCACTTCTTGATGAGATGCTTCTGCACGGCAGGCACCTCTACGAAGGGGATCTCAACGCCCAGGTCGCCTCTCGCGACCATAACGCCGTCAGCCACCTTGCATATCTCGTCAATGTTATCAACACCCGAGCGGTTCTCGATCTTTGCAATAATATCGATATCCTCACCGCCGTTTTCGTCAAGGAACTCTCGTACGGCACGGATATCCGCCTCGCAGGAGATGAAGGAGGCTGCAACGAAATCAATGTCGTTCTTGATACCGAAGAGCAGATCCGCCTTATCAACCTCGGACAGATATTCCTGTGTCATCGTCTTGTTGGGGAAGTTCATGCTCTTTCTGTTGGAGATAACACCGCCTACGATAACCTTGCATATAGCATTATTGCCCTCAAGTCTTATTACCTCAAAGATAACCAGACCGTTGTTGAGAAGTATTCTGTCACCAATGTTGAGATCCTCGATAAGTCTCTTGTAGCTAACCGAAACTCTTGTTTCATCACCCTCAACGTCCTCTGTGGTGAAGATAAATTCGTCGCCGTCGTTAAGTGTAACCTTGCCGTCCTTAAAGGTGCCGATTCTGTATTCGGGGCCCTTGGTGTCAAGCATTATTGAGATAGGAAGGCCAAGCTTCTCTCTTACCTGCTTGATAAGGTCCATCTTGGTCTGATGCTCCTCGTGTGTTCCGTGAGAGAAGTTAAGTCTTGCCACGTTCATACCGCTTCGGCACATCCTGGTGAGTATTTCCTCGTTCTCGGATGCGGGGCCGATGGTGCAGATTATTTTAGTTTTACGCATGTGTGTGCTCCTTTGGTTTTCTTATGTAAAACGCCACGCTGTCTTTTAACGGACGGCTTTTGTTCCTTTTATTATTATATCACAAAAAACTGCTATCTTCAACCTTTTTTGAAATCTTTTTAAAATCCCATTTCACAAAGCTCACGGCAGACCTGCTTATAGAAGGCGTAGATCTTTTCCTTCTGGCTCTTTTTGGAGAACAGGTCGATTATCTGCACGTGAGAGACGGGAATATCAAGACAGCTTCCGCGGTAGCAGCCAAACTGTGCCGATTCCTCGGATACCATACCGTCGTTGTTCATTACCTCGTAGTGATGCTGCAGCTTCATAGGCAAGCCCATAACGAAGCAATCCTTTACGTCGGATATGCTGGTTGAATAGCTCTGACAGTATACCTTGTATGAGAACTGCAGCGTCTCCTCGCTCTCATCCACCGACCGAAGCTGCTGGCAGGCACGAAGTGAGTCGGGGTGCTTGTCACCGAGAAACAGGCAGTAGAACATATCGATAAAGAAGCCGAGTATCTTTTTTATCGGCATTGGCAGCTCCCATATCTTCGATGCGATGATCGAGCCCTTGTGCGGCGTGCAAAGGGTGGTAAGCGAAGCTACGCTGTCCTCCATTCCAAGCTTCATTATCATATACTTGGAGTCAAGTCCGCCCTTGGAGTGTGCGATAATGTTTACCTTCTCGACTCCGCACTCCGCTTTGACCTTTTCTATAAAATTCTTCAGCTGCTCGGCGTTGCTCTCAATACTGCCGAAGCCGTCTGTGTCGGCTACGTAAACCTTGTAGCCCTCTTTTTCAAGCTCCCTTCCAATCTGCCCGAAGGCATTAAGTATACGGAGCTGCTTTGCCGCAATTCCGTGAACCAGAACTATCGGATATTTGCTTGACATCAAATCGCCTTCTTTCTGAATAAAACCTACTTGCTTAAAAATTCTGCTGCCTCGGCGTATTTTGCCCACCGCCCAAGCATCCTCTCGTCAGCCGTATCCACTCTCGCAGGATCGCTGTTATGCTTAAGGTCGGCAAGCTTTACCTTGACCGCAACGGGATTTTTCTTTATCTCCTTTATGTAATCCATATACGGAACGCTCTTATCGTGTGTCAGCAGCGACAGCACCTCCAGAACCTCCTCGGGAAATCCCATCGCCCTAAGGTCGCGAAGCGTCATTTCGCCGTCCTCGATCACATCGTGGAGCAGGGCACAGGTGACCGATATCTCGTCATCCATCTGCTCTGCAAGATGAAAGGGGTGAAAAACGTAAGGCAGTCCGCTCTTGTCAACCTGATTTTTATGTACCTCAAAGCATATTTTCAATGCCCTTTTCGTCATCGGCGTGTATATCATATCTGCCTCCCGTCCTTTTTGAATAATTCTATCACAAATATTTTAAAACCGCAACATAATAATGTAAATTTTTATAATTTTTAATAAAAAAAGATACGGAATATAGGTTACTCCGTATCTTTTTATGTTATTCAGCCTCTTCGGCCTTGATCTTTGTCAGCACCTCAAATATATCAAGCTCGTAGCAGGGGAAGTAGATGCCCCA
>JAZQDF010000294.1:0-4660 GCA_045546635.1 Eubacteriales bacterium | reverse complement strand
GCAGGCAATGCGGGTGGTGTAACCGTTAGCGTTCCCACCGAGGACAGAATGGGTATGACAAAGGGCGAGATGCTTGATGATATCGTATACGGAATGGGTGGTCGTGTTGCCGAGCAGCTTGTTCTCGATGACATTTCCACGGGTGCATCCGGAGATATCAAGCAGGCGACAAGCCGTGCAAGAGCAATGGTTACAAAGTACGGTATGAGCGACCTTCTCGGTCCCGTGCTTTACGGCAACTCTCACGGATCAGATGAAGTATTCCTCGGCAGAGATTTCTCTTCCTCTCCCGATTATTCCGGCAAGACCGCCGCTCTTATCGATGAGGAGGTAAGACGTATTATCACCGAGTGTTATAAGCGTTGCGAGGATATTCTTACCCAGCATATTGATAAGCTTCACTTCGTAGCAGAGTTCCTTCTGAAGAACGAGTCTATGGATGAAGAGCAGTTCAAGGCTGCTATGGAGATGGATAATCCCACCATTGAGTCTATTGAGGATATTGCCTTCCGCAAGAAGCAGAAGAGCGAGGAGGAGAACGATATCGCTCACGAGAATAACCGAAAGGCCGAAGAGGAGGAGCGTCTTCGTCGCGAGGAGCTTGCCAGAAGAATGGCTAGCGGAGCGGATCTTACCGAGGACGATATTGCCGAGATATTCTCAAAGAGACACACCGCATCGGCGGACTCTGACAGCGATAACTCCGGCAAGGATAATTCCGACTCCGAAAATAAATAAAGGATGCAGGGCGACTCTGGGGAGTCGCCCTGTTTTTGTATGAAAAGCAAAACTGCCGTAATTTACACGGCAGTTTTTATATTAATTAGATTAAATGCTATGAATTCCGTTCTTTGCATCAGCCTTGTCATCAAGGTTGTACTTCTGCTGCTTACGCCAGTCGAAGAACTTGATGGCAACCTGCTCGAAAAGTGCAAGTGAGAGAAGATCCTCGTCCTGCTCGCTGTAGGGAGCTACTCTCTGGCGAAGCGAATCGATCTCGGGTGCGATCTTGTCCGCAGGTCTGTAATTGATAATATCCTCGTCACCAATGATCTTTCTTCTGAAATCGTCGGCAATGGGGGCGGGACATTTACCGTATTCACCGCGGATAAGAGCCTTGAACTCCTTGGTCACGCGTGCGTATCTGCCTTCACCTGCGAAGATCACATTGTTAACCGCCTGCGTTCCGACTATCTGGGAGGTGGGAGTAACGAGGGGAGGATAGCCTGCATCTGCTCTTACGTGTGCGACCTCCTCAAGAACGGCCTCAAGCTTATCAGACTTACCCGCCATCTTCAGCTGGCTTATCAGATTTGAAAGCATACCACCGGGAACCTGGTAGCGAAGTGCATTAACGTCAACCTTCAGCACCTTGGTATCAATAAGACCATTTGCAAGATACTCCTCGCGGATCTTATTGAAGTGCTTAGCAATAACGTCAAGCTTCGCAAGATCAAGACCTGTATCATAGGGTGTACCCTGAAGGGTTGCTACAAGCGACTCGGTAGGAGTGTGGGACGTGCCCATCGCAAGGGGAGAAATGGCGGTATCAACACCGTCAACGCCCGCCTCAATAGCCTTAAGCAGCGTCATAGAACCAAGACCTGCAGTATAGTGGGTGTGAAGATGTACGGGAATAGAAACGTTGTTCTTTATGGTTTTAATAAGCTGATATGCCTCGTAGGGCTTAAGAAGTCCCGACATATCCTTGATGCAGATGGAGTTTGCACCCATCTCCTCAAGCTGCTTTGCATAGGTGGCAAAGCCCTCGTTGGTGTGGAAGGGGGAGGTGGTGTAGGAAATAGCCGCCTGAACGTGTCCCTTCTCCTTTATGGTAGCCTTGATAGCCGTCTCAAGATTTCTCGGATCGTTAAGTGCATCGAATATACGTATAATATCAATACCGTTCGCAATAGATTTCTGAACGAAATATTCAACTACGTCGTCAGCGTAATGACGGTAGCCAAGGATATTCTGTCCGCGGAAGAGCATCTGCAGCTTGGTATTTTTAACGTGGTCCTTTATCGTACGCAATCTTGCCCAGGGATCCTCGTGAAGGAAGCGAAGGCAGGCATCGAAGGTTGCACCTCCCCATACTTCAAGCGAGTGATATCCGACTCTGTCCAGATCGTCAAGAATAGGCAGCATCTCAGCCGTGGTCATTCTTGTTGCCGCCAGCGACTGATGTGCGTCACGAAGGACGGTTTCTGTTATTAATACTTTTGACATAGTAATTTTTCCTTTCTGTTATCGCCTTATCTGAGGAAGCTCAGGAACACGCCTGCCGCAACGGCAGAGCCAATAACGCCTGCAACGTTGGGGCCCATAGCGTGCATAAGAAGGAAGTTGGAGGGGTCGTACTGACGTCCTACGTCCTGTGACACTCTCGCCGCCATAGGAACGGCAGAAACACCCGCCGAGCCGATAAGGGGATTGATCTTGCCTCCTGAAAGCTTGCACATTATCTTACCCACGATAAGACCGCCGCAGGTTGAGATGATGAAGGCAAGCAGGCCGAGGCCGATAATTGCCAGCGTCTGCCATCTGAGGAAGTTTGCTGCACTTGCAGTTGCACCGACCGATATACCGAGGAAGATAGTGACGATGTTAATAAGCTCGTTCTGAGCCGTGCGTGAAAGTCTGTCAGCAACACCGGATACGTTAAGCAGGTTGCCGAACATAAGGAAGCCAACAAGGGGAGCAGCATCTCTTACGATAAGACATACGATGCCCGTAACCACGATGGGGAAGAGTACCTTCTCGGTCTTGGAAACGGTACGAAGATTTGTCATCTTGATCTTACGCTCCTTCTCGGTAGTAAGCAGCCGCATAAAGGGAGGCTGTATAATAGGAATCAGAGCCATATAAGAGTATGCCGCGATTGCTATTGCACTGAGAAGGTGGGGGGCTAATTCCTTGGTGATGAGAATTGCAGTCGGACCGTCGGCACCGCCGATAATTCCGATGGCACCTGCCTCCATAGGAGTGAAGCCGAGGAAGAGTGCCAGCAGGAATGCGGTAAAAACGCCAAACTGTGCACCCGCACCCATAAAGAGCGACTTGGGATTAGCAATAAGGGGACTAAAGTCGGTCATAGCACCAACGCCCAGGAAAATGAGCGAGGGATAAATGCCAAGCTTTACACCAAGGTAAAGAATGTCGATAAGACCGCCGTGGTTTATGACCTGCTTGACCATAGTGAGCATTTCGATGTGGATCATACCGTCAGCATCGAGATACGCACCGTCAACGTATGTTTTGAATGCATCCTGGATGTACTGGGCGTCAACGTTGTATCCTGCGGTCTGAAGTGTGTTGACCATCAGATCAAGGTTAACGCTGAAGGAATTCTCGGTCAGCGTATAGAAGCCCTCGTACCCGAGGAAATTGGTAGTGAAGTTCTGTACCTGTAGGGCAAGCGTTCCTACCATCTCGCCGTTTTCAACAGCGAAATAATAATCGTCGAAGAAGAAATCGAGGTGGATAAGCTCGGCACCGGGAAGGTTGGCAAGCAGCATACCGAATGCAATCGGCATCAGAAGCAGCGGCTCAAACTTCTTTGCAATAGCAAGATAGAAGAGTCCGCCCGCGATGGCGTACATTATAAGATACTGCCACCACGCCGTGTCAGACTCGGCGGAGAACATATATGCTATGCCCGTTGAGTCGAGGAAGTTTGTGATAGCGTCTAACATTTATCAGTACCCGCCTTTGATTAGTTGAGAGATACGATAAGATCGTTTGCAGCTACGGTTGCACCCTTCTGTACGTTGACGGATGCAACGATACCGTCGCAGGGAGCGGGAATATCATTCTCCATCTTCATAGCCTCAAGCACGCAGATAACGTCGCCCTTCTTTACAGCCTGGCCGAGAGAGACCTTCATCTCAAGAATAGTTCCGGGCATAGGAGCAACGACCTTGGATACACCGACGCTTGCAGCAGGAGCCGCCTTAGGTGTAGCGGGAGCTGACGCAGCAGCTACGGGAGCGGTGTACGCGGGGGTGTAGGACGAGGAGCTGCCTGCCTCCTCAACGATTACCTCATAGGTCTTTCCGTTTACAGTAACATTATATTTTTTCATTTTAATTATTTCCTTTCATCTGAATTAAACCCTTTTAAATGATACTACTCTGAAATTCATACCTGAATTATCGCCCTCGGCCATTGCAATAGCCGCAGTAATTACGGCGATAAGCTCCTCCTCGTCGGGAGTATCGTCCACCTCAACACGCTCGGGCGTGATAACGACGGGAGCCGCCTTCTTTTTTTTCTTTTTAATCTTTTTTGGAAGATCGTGGATAAAGAGCTTGAAGGCAATAATTGAAAGCCAAAGCACGAACAGAACGGAGAATACGGTAAGCATACCGACGGCAAGCATTGAGCCGCCGAAGAGCAGAGCATCGCCGAGCTGGGAAAATTCAAAATCAGAGAAATCTACTATTGCCTTGCTAAAATCAAAATCGAACATAACTTCCTCCTATCAGAGGGGAAGAACCTTGCGGCGTGCAACAGCCGAGGCATCTCCCTTAGCACAGAGCATAAGCAGAGCAGAGCATATTCTTGCTCTCATCTCATTGGTGGTGATTATGTCGTCTATCTCGCCGCTCGCCGCCGCATTGACGGGAGAGGAAACGCTGGTTTTCCACTCGGAAACAAG
>JAZQDF010000293.1:0-6247 GCA_045546635.1 Eubacteriales bacterium | reverse complement strand
GCTGCAGGTTCCAAGTTCCTTGTTTCCCCCGGCCTTAACCCCAAGGTTACCTCTTACGCACTCTCCAAGGGCGTTCCTATGCTCCCCGGCTGTGCAAATCCCTCTGACATCGAGGCGGCTCTTGAGCTTGGTCTTACCACGGTTAAGTTCTTCCCTGCCGAGGCTGCAGGCGGTCTTAAGATGCTTAAGGCTATGGCTGCTCCCTACGGTCAGCTTACCTTTATGCCTACCGGCGGCATCAATGCAAACAACCTTCTCGACTACCTTAAGTTCAACAAGATCGTAGCCTGCGGCGGCTCCTTTATGGTAGCAGACGACCTTGTAAGAGAGAAGAAGTGGGACGAGATCACCGCTCTCACTAAGAACGCTGTTAAGGTTATGCTCGGTCTTGAGTTCGTTCATATGGGCATCAACAACGAGAACAAGGAGGAGGCTGAGCGTGGTGCGAAGCTCTTCAATGCACTCTTCGGTATGCCTCTTAAGGAGACCAGCAAGTCTACCTTCGCAGGCGACGCCTTCGAGTTTATGCATAAGAGAGGCCCCGGCAAGTGCGGTCACATCGGCATCCGCACCAACTTCGTTGACAGAGCTATGGCATACTTCAAGAGAATGGGCTTTGAGTTCGACGAGTCCAGCATCACCTACGACGACAAGAGCAGCAAGCCCAAGTTCGTATACTTCAAGGACGAGATCTGCGGCTTCGCAATTCACCTTGTGCAGAAGTAATATCGAGCATTTTCGGAACTGCGAAGCAGCACTCAAAACCCCAACGAGTGCGAAAATGCACCGAAAGGCCGCACTGTGTCATAGCTGACAAAACGCCTTTCAGGTCTTGTGCAGAAGTAATCTGACTAATCACCTTTTGTTTAATAAAAAATCCGACCTGACGGTCGGATTTTTTTATATGCTATAAATTAAGAAACAGGTATTAAATCGCCACACATCCTAAGCAGTTTACCATTAGATCATAAAGTCTTTCCTCGGTAGTCTTTTTTACTTCCTTTTTTCCCCTTATCTTATCAATCAGACGATGTATGATCAATATAAGAGAAAAAGCTACGATCGTTAACAAAATAATCGGTAGAAAAAGAAGCACGAAAAGTATTATGAAAGCCTTGTCCCGAAATCTGCTCTTGACGTTCAGAGCGTGCTTTGAACCAATAAACTGAATACTTCCAACAAGCTCTATTCTGTCATTATATTCAATGATTTCCGGTATATACCAATTTCCGCCGATGTGTCCCAAGCTTTCTATACCAAATTTAATTTGGTCATCGGTTGTACTTAATATGTAGCCTTTTGTCTCATCGGCATCGGACTTTGTTGAAAAATGTATTTTTTTATCAACCGAGCCATATTTTACAAGATTAAAAAACTGTTCTCTTGTGCCATAATAACAGAATCTGTATTGCTTATCCATTTTTTGTTCTTTCCAGATAATAGTTAACAAGCTCCATTACCTCGGGAAATTCCTTTCTGAAATAATGGGACGTCAGGCTTACGTGTCCGTATTTTTCTGCATAGCCGGGGGCTGTCACCCGCTTTAGCATCTTCGGGTTGGAAAAATACCTTTCAGGCTGCTTCAGTATGATGCAAACGGTATGGTGAATATAATCAGGCATCGGTATAACGAGAACCTCATCAATATCATCCCAGCTGATAAGCCCGAGATGATTCGGAGACCATTCCTCCCGTATACCGTATTGGTTGACGGTCAGTACGGGAGCGTCATTAAATATCTGCTTCAGGAAGATCCAGGAGCAGAACAGCATAACCAAAAAGAGCAGAATACACAGTATAACGACGAAAAGTGGAATCTCTTTGCCATTACCGATCCAGGAGATGTCGAAAAAGTATTCCAACGGCGGCAATAAAAGCAACGCCGCAATAAGAAGCATCCAGGAGGCCGACAGTATGCTCTTTGATTTTTTTCTCTTAATTACAATTTCCTTATCCATTTTCCTTTATCCTCAATTAAATCGGGGCGGCTTGATAAAAACGACCGCCCCAAAAATTATTCTGCAATTTCACCCTCAACGAAGGCGGGAACCTCCTCCTCGGAAATGCCCAGCACCACCGAAAACTCGGAGTACAGAAGCTTCTCTGCCTTGGCACGGGCGTTCTCGTCGGCGAGAAAATTCTTCTTTCCCTCTGCCTCGCGACGCAGGCCGTTCTCATCAATGGCACGGATCATTGCGATCATCTTTCCACGGTCACCCGACTCCATAATCCGCTTGAAATACTCCTGACGGGCACGGTTCTCACTAACCCAATCAATATCGGGCAGATCCTTCGCAGAACGGAGAAGCGAAACTATCTCATCCCTCGTAAGCAGGGGACGCATAGCTGCGACCAGCGTATCGTTATCCACGGGAACGTAGGTAAATGACTCGGTGCGTGCAAGAGTGGGACGGAGGATATAATAGCTGCGAGAGACGTCGCCAATAGCTTCCTCCCTTATATCGACGATGGTCATAACACCGCCTGCACCGTACATAATCTTATCGCCTATCTTATGCATAGCTTCCTCTCCAAAAGATGTTTTACAATACTATTTTACCATAAAAAGGAGGCAAATTCAAGAGAAAATGTGCAAAAAAATTCAAAAAGCCCCACCGAGGCTGTTTTTTCAATAAAAAAGAGACCTTACGGTCTCTCTTTTATTTTGAATTTCGGTATTCAAAAATTTGCCCTTCGGGACAGACCGATTTTGGAAATGCCCCGCACATCCGGGAAGCAAAAATGCCTTATTCTACCGAGCTCACCTTATAGCCCGCATTCTCCACAACCGAAATCAGCTCTGCTCTGTCGGGCTCTGTTCCCGATGCGATGTGGCAAACCGCCTCGTCACGCTCGTGGCTTACCTCGGCATACTCTACAAAGCTTACGGCGTTAAGCACGTCGCGTACTCTCGCCTCGCAATGGGGACACATCATACCCTGGATTTTCATTGTAATAATCATCTCTTTTTCCTCGCTTTTCTTAGAATTTTTCTTATTTTCTTCAATATTTTTGCCGCTTTTGTTTGTTTTCTTATACTTTGGTCTGAAGGCGTTAAGGCGGAGAGCGTTTGTCACCACGCAGAAGGAGGACAGGCTCATTGCCGCCGCACCGAACATAGGATCAAGCTCCAGACCGAATAGGCCTGCCGCCAGAGGAATTCCTATTATATTATAAATGAAGGCCCAGGCAAGATTCTGATAGATATTGCGAAGGACCGATCTGCCGAGGCGGATAGCATCAAGTGCATCGCCCAGCGAATTGCCTACCAGCACCACGTCGGCCGACTCGATGGCGATATCCGTTCCGCCGCCGATGGCCATACCTACGTCCGCACGGGTAAGAGCGGGGGCATCGTTGATTCCGTCACCCACCATAATAACCCGACCGCCCTTGCTAAGCTCTCTTACGGTCTGCTCCTTTCCGTCGGGAAGGAGGTCTGCTATGACCTCGTCTACGCCTGCCGCCCTGCCAATAGCCTCGGCCGTTCGGGAATTGTCACCGGTAAGCATCACGACGCGAAGTCCCATCGCCTTCATATCCGCAATAGCCGCGGCACTGTCCTCCCTCACCGTATCGGCAACTGCAATAAGTCCCAGGGGCTCTTTATCAAGAACGAAGAACAGGGGTGTTTTACCCTCTCCCGTCAGCCTTGTGTAATCGTCATCAAAGCACGAGAGGTCGCAGATGGTAGAAATAAATTTGTAGCTACCGCCGTATACCTCACTCTGCATTCTGCCTTCTGCATTCTCTATTTTACAATACACTCCGCTGCCCGAAAGTGCCTTGAAATCGGTGACGGTAATATCACGCCGCCATTTCTCGCAGTAATCAGACACCGCACGTGCCAGGGGATGCTCACTGCCCACCTCGAGAGCGTAGGCAAGAGAAAGAAGCCTCGGCTCGCTTACCCCGGGGGCAGCAATCACCTCAACCACCCGAGGCTCGCCACGGGTTATAGTGCCCGTCTTATCAAGGGCAACGGTCCTCGCCCTGCCCGTCAGCTCCAGGGCCTCGGCACTCTTGAAAAGGACGCCGCACCTGGCACCGACACCGCTGCCCACCATAATCGCCACAGGGGTTGCAAGACCAAGAGCACAGGGACAGCTGATGACCAGCACCGAGATTCCGCGGGAAAGGGCGTGAGAGAAATTGCCGTCTGCAAGCATCCAGCCGCCAAGCGTCAGCAAAGCGATGCCCAGAACTATGGGAACAAAAATGCCCGACACCTTATCGGCGATCTTGGCAATAGGAGCCTTACTTGCCGAGGCATCCTCCACCATTCTGATAACCGATGCGATGGCGGTATCCTCGCCAACCTTGGTTGCCTCACAGCGTAAAAATCCCGCCGTATTTCTCGTGGCGGCAAGAACCTTGTCACCGACGGCCTTATCAACGGGAACAGATTCGCCCGTAAGGGCAGACTCGTCGACCGAGCTGCTGCCATCTATTACAACACCGTCCACCGGCATAATTTCACCCGGACGTACCAGGAAAATATCACCAAGTGTCACCTCAGAGGCGGGTATCTGCACCTCCCTGCCCTCTCTGATGACAGTAGCGGTCTTGGGAGAAAGATCTATAAGGGCGTTTATAGCGTCGGTGGTCCTGCCCTTCGCACGGGACTCCAGCATTTTGCCCACCGTAATAAGCGTCAGTATCATTGCCGCCGACTCAAAATAAAGGCTGTGCAGGTAATGGTCGGGATGCTCTGCCCCGCTCATTATCAGAAGCACGGCAATGCTGTAGATATACGAAGCACCCGAGCCGAGAGCCACAAGCGTATCCATATTTGGCGACAGATTCTTCACCGCCCTGATACCGCTGATAAAGAACCGCTGATTTATCACCAGCACAAGCCCGGAGAAAATCATCTGAAGTATTGCCACTGCCGTGGGATTTTCACGAAGGAATTCAGGCAGGGGGGCTCCCCACATAACGTAACCCATCGACAGATACATCAGCGGTACGAGAAGCACCACCGAGGCAATAAGCCTGGCTAAAATTCCCTTAAATTCATCATTATGACTATTATTATTTACATTTTTATCGGTTTTTGTTCCTTTGACCGAGGCACCGTAGCCCGCCTTCTCTACCGCGGATATTATCTCTCCGTCGGTGGCAGAGCCCTCTACCGTCATTACCCCTGCCAACAGATTTACCGAGCAGGAGGTCACACCCGACGTCTCAGAGACCGCCCTCTCTACCCTTGCCGAGCAGGCGGCACAGCTCATTCCCGTAACGTTAAAGCTTCTCATAAAATCACCTCATCAGCTTGTCAACGATCTTCACAAGCTCGTCGATGCTCTCGCCCTCGCCACTCAGAATATCCTTTACAACGCATCCCTTAATATGCTGGGACAAAAGCTCGGTAGCAAAGGAGCTGATGGCCGCCTGTACCGCCGATACCTGCGTCAGAATGTCAACGCAATAGGCATCCGAGTCGATCATACCCGATATACCGCGTATCTGTCCCTCTATCCTGCTGAGGCGATTTTTAAGAGCACGAAGCTCGCCCTCGTCACGCGTACGGCGTCTTTCACCGCAGTCGCAATGAGGACAGCCGATAATTTCTTTATTCTCCATAATAAATCCTCCCTTTTACATCTATATTATATACCCCCACGGGGTATATGTCAATAGAAAAATATCAAAAAAGAGAAGACCGCAAGCCTGTGCCGTGATCTTCTCCTTTTAACAGCGACGGTCGTTCGACGTCGCCGATACCTATTTGATTATAGCAGTATAGTAAATCAGCTATAACGTTCAGCAAAATTTTAAATAAAGCTCTGGTCGTTAATTGTCAGCTTGAACACGAGACCGAGCTTGTCTGCCGCACGGCAGCACATCGTCATACGCTTTAAGAATATCTCAAAATAGTCCATTATGGAACTTATTGTTGTGTCGATCTCAAGGCTGAGACGTATGGTCTTGCCGTCGGGATCAATGTGCAGCTCCGAATTCACAACCGAATAATTTACCCTGTCGTGAATGTCAAAGGTCGCAAAATCGGTATTACGTACACGGCTTCTTCTTACGTCGGACTTGTCCGCGAGGATAATTGCCGCCGCAACGCGACTTACGGGAATGCCGGTGCCCTCGTCGTGATTACCGATGGCGGTGACGACCGTGGCGATCTCGCTCATATCCATACCCATCTTATCAAGTATGCGGAAGGCCATAACGGCACCGCTCTGCGAATGCTCGGTACGGTTCACAAGATTGCCGATATCGTGAAGAAGTCGGA
>JAZQDF010000292.1:0-1627 GCA_045546635.1 Eubacteriales bacterium | reverse complement strand
AAGACCGCTTGGCCCCCGACTTGCTATCGAGCCTCAGATCGGTACTATCGAGCTTGTCAGCGGCGAGATCGCCGAGGATATTGCGACATACTTTGCGAAGAGCGAGCAGATTCCCACCGTGCTTTCTCTCGGTGTCCTTGTTGATACCGACTATTCCTGTCTTGCGGCGGGCGGCGTTCTTATCCAGCTTATGCCTTTTCCCGATGAGTCTACCGTCGATCTGATCGAGCGTAACGCCTCGGACCTTGTAAACATCTCCCGCTACTTTAACAGGGGGCTTTCTAACGAGGAGATCCTTGAGATCGCTATGCGTGACATCCCTTACGACATCTTCGATACTATCGAGGTTGGATATAAGTGTGATTGCTCGGCGAAGCGTATGCAGGAGAAGATCAAGAGTCTTGGCAAGGGTGAGATACTTAAGATGCTGGACGAGCAGGTTGCAGAGGGTAAGCCCCGCGAGCTTTGTGCCATCTGCCGCTTCTGTAACAGCGAGTATACCTTCAGCGAGAAAGAGCTTGTTTAAAAAAATATGATTATATCAGCCCTCGGTGCGTATAATGTACCGAGGACTTTTATTTTTTGAGGTATAATATGAACGTAGAACCGATGAGATCGTTTTTATCCGAGGCGAATATCAAAAGACATCTTGAGCACCTGCGACAGACAAAGCTTCGCTATTCAATTATGGAAAAAAGCCTGCCCCAGCTTTGCGGCAAGACGATTTGCGAGCTGGTACGCCTGAATATTGACCGCGATGCCAAGGACGAGGCAATATCGCTTTTATTTTACATAAAGGCACACGAATGCTTCTTCGACTCCTTTGCCGACAGGCAAGGCATAGCGGGGGAGCAAGGTGGCTATCCCGCGAGAGAAAAATTCCTATATGACCTGTATTCTGAGGCGATAAAGCGTGATCATTGCTTTCTCTTTATCTTTAGGGACAGACACGGAAGCTATAAATGGACCTTTTCGGATGGAGATGACGGAGCATTTATACGGTACGAGCCGCTTTTGGCAATTGATCTTTATGAGCACAGCTATTTTCTCGACTACGGGTTCGAGAAGAAAATGTATTTACGAAACGCTCTTGCCTATCTGAGGCTTTCTGCTCTTGACAATCGGGACGGAAAGGGGTATAATAAGGTATAAATCAAAGACAAGGAAGGTATCACTATGAGCTTGTTACACGGAAACGCCGTCGTAGGTCAGTCGGGCGGTCCTACCGCTGCTATAAACGCCACTCTTGCGGGGGTTATCAGAGGCTGCAATAATGCAAGGGAGCAGGGGATAATAGACACCCTCTTCGGTATGCGTAACGGTATCGAGGGCTTCCTCTCGGAGAATCTGGTTAATCTTACCGAGCTGTTCGGCGACGGTAATAATATCACGGCTCTCGAGCTTACTCCTGCCGCGGCACTCGGCTCCTGCAGGAAGAAGATGAGGTCGCCCGAGGACGATCCCGAGACCTATGAAAGACTTCTTGCCATCTTCAAAAAATATAATATAAGATACTTCTTTTACATCGGCGGCAACGATTCTATGGACACCGTTCTGAAGCTTTCAAAATACGCGAGAGAGCAGGACTACGAGATGCGTGTCGTTGGTAAGTCGGATCGTAGCCATG
>JAZQDF010000291.1:0-7269 GCA_045546635.1 Eubacteriales bacterium | reverse complement strand
CTAGTCATTGTCTTCCTAAGACCGCTTGGCCTCCGACTTCCTTCCTCTTATCACAACCAACTGTGCAGTTCTTGGTATCGCGATCGATAACCTTAGCTTTGATTACGTTACTAATTTCGGAACAGCTATGGTTTCTTCCTTTGGTGTAGGTCTCGGCTTCCTCTTTGCAATGGTGCTCTTCGCAGGCGTTCGCTCCAAGACCGACAGCTGTCCTGCTCCGAAGGCGTTTAAGGGACTTCCCATTACTCTTATTGCCGCTGCTATCGTTTCTCTTGCATTCTACGGATTTGCAGGCGTTATCGACGGTATGCTCGGTATGTAATTAAGGAGGTAACAAAATGGAAATTATTACAGCTTTAATCGTACTTGCTATTATTGCTCTTGTTTGTGCGATCGTTCTTACCGTAGCAGCTACCTTCTTCGCCGTTAAGGAGAATGAGAAGGTTGTTGCTGTCCGTGACTGTCTCCCCGGTGCAAATTGCGGTGCCTGCGGCTATTCGGGCTGTGACGGCTATGCGAAGGCTCTTGGAGAGGGCGAGTGTGACAACCCCAGCCTTTGTATCCCCGGCGGTGACGGTGTTGCCAAGGAGATCGGTGAGATTATGGGCCTTGCTGCCGGCGACGTTGTTGAGAAGGTTGCTTACGTAGCCTGCAACGGAACCTGCAAGCCCGAGGACAGAAAGTTCGCTTACGACGGCATCAAGACCTGCGTGGCGGCAAACCTCAATTATTCGGGCGACCGTCTTTGCACCTATGCCTGCCTTGGCTACGGTGACTGTATGGCAGTTTGTCCCAGAGATGCCATTACCATCAATCCAGAGAAGTGCATCGCTGAGATCAATCCCAAGAAGTGTATCGGCTGCGGCCTCTGTGCCAAGACCTGTCCCAACCACATTATCAACATCGTTAACGATACCACCAGAGTTATCGTTAAGTGCTCCAGCCACGACAAGGGTGCTGTTACCCGTAAGGCCTGCTCCGACGGATGCATCGGCTGTATGAAGTGTCAGAAGACCTGTCCCGAGGGAGCAATCAAGGTAGAGAATAATCTCGCCACAATTGATTATGATAAGTGTACGGGCTGCGGAGCTTGTCACGATGTTTGTCCCGTGAAGTGTATTCATCTGGAGAATCTCATCTGCGGAGCTCATTTCGAGTGATTTTGAATAATTTTGCGAATTGCTTCAGATCGGGCAGTTTGCAGTAGATTTCTACAGCTTGCACTGCCCGATTCTCGCACTTCATCAAAATTATTCTAAAATCAAGTTTTACTGAACATAACAGAAAAAACTATAAAAAACTAACTTTAGTTTACATTTATACCAAAAAGTCAAAACGGAAAGGAGAACGAAGAGATGCTCAAGAAGCTTCTTGAAAACAAAAAGCTGTTATCGGATATTATTCTTATAACGGTTATTCTTATCGTCAGCCTTTCCGTTTTGCTTATTGTTTTTCTTACCCGCGAGAGCGGTAATATTGTGGTTGTCTACGTTGACGGAGACAAGGTGGCCGAATATCCCCTTTCTGTAGACGGTGTTTACTATCTCAACAACGGCACCAACACCCTCGTTATAGAGAATGGCGAGGCCTATATACGCGATGCCACCTGTCCCGATAAATATTCGGGCAACGGATGTGTCAATACGGGCAGAATATCCTACGTCGGTCAGACTATCGTATGCCTTCCTAACAGGGTTATCGTCGAGATCGTCGGCGAGGGGGAGGGAATTGTCGATGTCTGATAAAAAAACGGCTGGACGTCCCCCGAAAAAGCTGACAACGCGTCAGCTCGTCACCCTATCGGCACTTATTGCTGTGGCAATGATTCTCTCCTACGTGGAGTCGATGATACCCGCCTTCGTTGCGGTGCCGGGCGTTAAGGTTGGACTTTCAAACATCGCGACCGTATTTGCTCTCTATGCTCTCGGTTGGCCCTACGCCATCTGCGTTTCGGTGGTGCGTGTGTTCCTGTCGGCCTTGCTCTTCGGCAATTTCGTCAGCCTGATATACAGCCTTTCTGGTGCGGCACTTGCACTTATCTCAATGATCCTTTTGAAGAGGCTTGACCGCTTTTCCACCGTTGGCGTCAGCGTGGTTGGTGGCCTGTGTCACAACGTCGGCCAGATCATCGCGGCCTGTATCGTAATGGAAACGGCGGCAATCTCGGTCTACCTGATACCCCTTACGATTTCGGGTACTATTGCAGGCGTGGTAATCGGTCTTGTTGCAGGTAATCTTGTCGAGCGAGTGAAAAAATATATTTAAAAAAGCTCTCAACTCTGCTGAAATGCGGTTTTGGGTGCTTTTTTTCTATTAATAAACGCTATTGTGTGCTTTTTATTTTAAAATATTTGACAAATCATTTAATATATGGTAAAATGAGAATGGTGCACATCCGCCGATGCACTCTTGGCTTCGGCTAAAAACAGGCGGAGAATGAGAAAAAATGAAACTGAATTACAAGAGAACCATACTCGTGGGCTTTGCGTTCTTCCTGATCAGTGCATTCTGGCAGGCTTATGACGCCATCATCCCCCTCGCACTTAACAATCACTACGGTCTTCCTCACAGTATTTCCGGCTTTATTATGTCTATCGACAATATTCTTGCCGTGTTTATGCTGCCTATCTTCGGTGCTCTCTCGGACAAGATTATGACCAAATTCGGCAGACGTACCCCCTTCATCGTTGTGGGAACGGTTGCAGCAGTTATTTCGTTTATCGCACTTACCTTTGTAAACGGTATTCAGCTTAACGCACTTAAGGATGCGGGTATAGTTGATGCCTATAACAACGCTCTTGCGGCCTTTGATGCCACGAAGCAGGAGCTTGCGGATAAGCTTGACGCAGGGCTTATCAGTGCGGAGGCAAGAGATCTTGCCGTCAGCGAGGCCGAGCAGATATTTAACGGTATCAAGGAGACACTCGTAGCCCAGTCGCGTGAGATCACTATGGATAACGTATGGCCTCTCGTTGGCTTTATGGCAGTCCTTCTTCTCGTGCTTGTTGCGATGGCAACCTTCCGTTCTCCTGCCGTTGCTCTTATGCCTGACGTTACTCTCAAGCCCCTTCGCTCCAAGGCTAACGCCATCATCAACCTTATGGGTACTGCCGGCGGTATTATCATTCTCCTCCTCAGCACCGTTATGGGTACGTCGAAGAAGCTTTATATGCACTACTCCCCCTACGTGCTTCTCGTATGCTGCGTAATGATCGCAGGCCTCGTCGTATTCCTTCTCACCGTTAAGGAGAAGAAATGGGCCGCCGAGATGGAGGAGGAATCTATTGCTCTCGGTATTGAGGAGAAGGTCGAGGATAATAGCGAAAAGAAGCGTTCGCTCTCCAAGGCAGAGATGACCTCTCTCCTTCTTATTCTCGCGTCGGTTGCCCTCTGGTACATCGGATATAACTCTATCACCAGTAAGTACACCGTATATGCTACTACTATTCTTAACGTAGACTACGGCCTTTCTCTTATCGTTGCACAGGCTGCCGCTATCGTCGCCTACATTCCCGTAGGTATCGTGGCATCCAAGCTTGGCAGAAGAAAGACCATTCTCGCAGGTATCACAATGCTTGCCACCGCCTTCTTCATCGGTAACTTTATCGGTGCGGGCGTCAGCAACCTTGTAATGTATCCCATCTTCGCTCTTGCGGGCATTGGCTGGGCTACCATTAACGTAAACTCCTTCCCGATGGTCGTTGAGCTTGCCAAGGGCGGTGAGGTAGGTAAGTACACCGGATATTACTACACCGCATCGATGGCGGCACAGATCGTTGCCCCCATCCTCTCGGGTATTCTTTACGATGCCTTCGGTATGAGAGCAATGTTCTTCTCCTTCGGTACGGTATTCGTTGTTCTCTCCTTCGTCACTATGTTCCTTGTAAAGCACGGCGATGCCAAGGCAGAGAAGCAGTCCGCACTTGAGTCTCTCGGCGGAGCAGACGATTAATTCTCTGCGAGGTTAAGATATGATTGCTATTCCTATATCCTTAGTCGTTCTCATTTTGCTGTATCTTTTCCTTATAGCACCGAGAAACAGACGACAAATGAACAAATTTAAGTCGGTAATGTACGCTCACCGCGGTCTTCATAACGGCGAGAGGGCAGAGAATTCTATGTCTGCCTTCCGTGCGGCTGTGGAGGGCGGCTACGGCATCGAGCTTGACGTTCGTCTGTCCCGAGACGGCAAACTCGTGGTCTTCCACGACGATACCCTTGACCGCGTTTGCGGCAGAGAGGGTAAGGTAATTGACTTTACCGCCGACGAGCTTGCTGCCTTCTCGCTTAACGGCACATCCGACGGTATTCCCCTTTTTACCGACGTGCTGCGGCTTGTTGACGGACGGGTTCCCCTTCTCGTTGAGATAAAGGAGGATCCCGGTAATTCAAGGGTATCCGAGAAGACCTGCGAGATCCTTCGGGATTATGAGGGCGAGTATATTATAGAGTCCTTCAACCCCCTCTCTCTCCGCACCGTAAAGGGCATAATGCCCCATATCCCCCGTGGAATACTCTCTCACCGTTATTACAGCTATGAGCAGTACAGAAAGCCGCTGTATTTTATCCTGCAATCGCTTCTTCTGAATTTCCTTTGCCGTCCCGCATTTATTGCCTACGATCACAGGCACGCATCGGCATTCGGTCTGCGTCTTATACGCACGCTGTTCCGCACGCCCACTCTTGCCTGGACAGTCCGCTCGGCCGAGGAGGAGGCCACCGCACGTAAAAATGGCTTTGACGGTATAATTTTTGAGAGCTATATTCCCTGATCTACTCACCGAAAGGCGTAATAATCCTTCTGCCTTTATCGGGATAAATACGTAAATTTAAAAAAAGAGAGCATTTTGGCTTGTTTAAACCGATTTGCTCTCTCTTTTTTCATTGAAAATAAATAAAATTTAATAAAATTTAATAATTTTTAATAATTGCTATTGAAATTAAGCTTAAAATAGTGTAAAATAAGTAATGGTTAGGATATATCCTGCAAAAATTTGGCTGTTTTTGATTTTGCGGATATACCTTAGTCAAATTCTTTGGAGGTGGCGTCATGGGAAGTAAGATCAATATGTCCTTTTTTAAGGCCTATATTGAGCTTGATAAAATATGTGCCGAGCGTCTCGGCGTTGAGCGAAACGGCGTTACCGCCTATATAAATTCGTTGGTGGAGCTGAGATTTGCTCCTGATCGCAGCGAGGTTCTTCCCAGGCTTATCAAGTACAGGAAGGCAAGAAATATTATCGCCCACGAGGACGGTGCTATTGACCAGCTTGACGAGCTTGGTAAGGCTGACGTCAAGTGGATCAACAAATTTGCAAAGCAGGTGTCAAGAAGGCTTGATCCAGTCTCTCGCTACGAGCGTAGGGCACGCCGCTACGCCGTCTGGAAGAAGGTCAGAGTCGTTATCATTCTTCTTCTCGCACTCGGCGTCGTTGGACTCGGCTTCTACGCCCTGAAGCTTCTTGGTATTATATAAAAAGACCGTATGCTATAGCGTGATGCTCTTAACGGAGCATTCACGCTAAACGATGTTTGCCCCCAGGGCAAATGGTGTTGCCTTTGCCAGTGATGTTCACTGCGTGAATGATGTTACGCCTGACGGCGTAGTGGGCAAACAGCACATCATTGCGAGCCTTGGCGAGAAACATCATTATGAGCGGAGCGAATAACATCACTTTTGCGATAGCAAAAACATCACGAACAGAGAAAAAGAGAGGACATTACGGATAAACCGTTTTGTTCTCTCTTTTTATTTTAGATTTTGACGTTAAATCTGTTCTTACAGCAGGGACAAACCACGGTATGCTCACCCTTCTCCTTTGGCAGTCGAAGATTGTTTTTACAAGAGGGGCATTTCTTGTAAACGTGGGTTTTTTTGTCACGCTTTTTGCATTTCTGCAGATTACGAAAGCTCTTCAGCTTGTCGAGAAGCTTGACCAGATTTTCGTTTTCCTGCTGTCTTTTGTAAATATTTCTTGACAAAACACGGTAAAATGCATATACGAACACACCGCTCTCTATAACATAAAGAACTATGGAATTGACGAAAAGATTTACAACTATAAGTATGAAGCATATTGCAAGCAGAATATAGTACAGTCTGTCAATACCGTATCTGCCCGACATAAATGCTGCAACGCGTTCTCTGAACGAAGGGCGGTTGTTATATCCCATAAAAAACTCCTTTTTCAGCTTGTTGCTTCATATTAATTATATATAAATTTTCCTCATCAGTCAATCATAAAACGGTATTATTTACAACTGTTTTTTTAATTGTTTACAGTTAATTTATATTTTCTGCTGACGCTTGTGAAGAATTTTGCCTATAATTCCCGACAGAATACAGCCGATGCAAAGGGTGATTATGGATACGAGAATAAGGATGGCACAGTTCATAAAGAAGTCCTGGGGGAGGATACGGATTATGGCATCCTTGTTCCAGTCGAAGAGCCAGTTGCTCTTACCGGGGAAGAATATGGTGTGGAAGACGGTGAAGGCGGTGTCAAAGTCCAATGCCGCAAGACCGCCTATCACGGCAAAGCCACCGAGAGTGTAAGCACCCGCCGAAAAGGCGATATTCATACCGAATGGACGCCACAGCTTGTATATCCCGAGCCTGTTGAGGATGATCATCACCACCGTGCCGATAAGCGAGATTATGAAGGCGATGCCGTCAAGGTCAAACAGCACCTTGCAGTCCTCAAAGTGAGATTTACCGTTCTCGCTGTAGGCAAAATCTCCCGTGCTGAACTCCTTGCCCGGTACGGTAAGATAGTCGAGCAGCTCGTCGTATGCCTCCTTTATTGTGTCATAGTCGGCACCCGAGTATTCCTCGATGTGAAGCGACTCTATCTGCATGTAGTAGAATGGCCTGAAGTAGATGGGCAGGGCGATGGAGAATGAGATTATCAGAATCGCAATAAAGAATCCCAGAAGGCCGGTGAGTATCTTGTCTTTCATAAAAATGCTTCCTTTATATTAAGATTATAACAGTATTTTAGCACAAATTCGGCTGTATGTCAACAACCCTGTACGCAAAGAGAAAAAGAGAGAGCAAAACGCTCTCTCTTTTATAATTATAATGCTTATTTACCGCAATCAATTGCGGAGACTACAGTCAGCCTTTATTAAACTCCCGAGTATGCAGCGAAGCCGCAGTCGATGGGAAGAACTACGCCGGTGATAGCCGAAGCAGCCTTATCGTCGGTGAGGAAGAACAGACCGCCGAGAAGCTCTGCAGAATCTACGAAGCGTCCCATAGGAGTACCG
>JAZQDF010000290.1:0-11046 GCA_045546635.1 Eubacteriales bacterium | reverse complement strand
GGGGTGCCTCTTTTTCATTTGAATACGGTCACCGACAATAAGCCTTAAGGTCTGCATATTTCCTCACAAAAAAACATTTTTTTAATCGGGCGGGGATGTAGATTAGTCTTGTATTATGTCGAAGAATGTAAATAACTATTGTCAAAATCGGTGTTTTTTCATATAAAATCACTGCTTTGATCGATAAAACGGTAGCAGAAAAAATCAAATAATCAGAAAAAAGTCTTCTCCTTGCATAATACCTCGTTAATATCATATCATAAAACTTCTTCGTTTTCAAGTCGATTTCAAAAAAACTCTTATTTTCCTCTTTTTTCGCCTTCTTTGAATAAAAATGCAAAAATCCTTGCAATCGATTCACTTTTTTATTATAATATAGTATAATATATTGATTTTATTTATTTTGCGAGGACGTTTATATGCAAAGAAAGTTAGCAAGAGAAAACGCGTTTATTCTCATTTTTGAAAGCGTGTGTAAAAAGGAAGAGACTGCCGAGGAGATATTTGAGAAGGCGACCGAGGTTCGCGGACTCGAGTATGACGATTACGTTAAGACCGTTTTCTTCGGCTCTTATGAAAATTCCGCAGTTATTGGAGCTGCTATGGAAAAGCACTTTAAGGGCTGGAAGATAGAGAGAGTCTCGCCTGTTTCTATGGCTATCCTTCGACTTGCCTGCTATGAGATTATGTTTATGGAGGACATTCCTCATAGAGTAAGCATTAACGAGGCCATCGAGCTTTCGAAAAAATACGATGAAGAGAAGAGCTATGCATTTGTTAACGGCGTGCTTAACGCCGTAGCTCGCGATTTTAGTGAAAGCAATGGATAAAAGAGTAGTTCTCGGCATCGATACGAGCAACTATACCACCTCGGTTGCCATAATGACTCTGGAGGGCGAGCTTGTTGCCAATCTCAAAAGGCCTCTTCCCGTCAAGGCAGGCGAGCGTGGGCTCAGGCAGTCGGATGCCGTATTCGCTCACACCGTTAATATTCCTCCGCTTATGGAGGAGGCAGGCCGTCTCCTTTCGGGATATAAGATATCTGCCGTGGGCGTTAGTGCCACACCGAGAAACGAGGCAGGCTCCTATATGCCTTGCTTCCTTACGGGCGTTGCCTGTGCGGAGAGTATTTCTTCGGCACTTGGCGTAGATCTCTACAGATTTTCCCACCAATGCGGTCACGTAATGGCGGCAGTCTACTCCTCCGACAGCTACGATATTCTTGACGGCGAGTTCGGTGCCTTTCATATATCGGGCGGTACTACCGAGCTTGTCCGCGTCACGCCTTTTGACGGCGGCTTTGAAACAAGGCTTATCGGAGGCAGTGCCGATCTTAATGCGGGCCAGGTCATCGATCGCATCGGCGTCTATCTCGGTATGAGCTTTCCTGCGGGCCCCGCACTTGAGGCAGAGGCTCTTCGCAATACAAGGCCTATTCCGAAGAAGAAAATTTCCTCAAAGGGAATGACGGTAAATCTTTCAGGTCTTGAGAATATGGCTATTAAGCTATATATCGATACCGGGGATATTCCTCTTGTCGCGGCCTTCGTTTTTGATTTTTTGGGCCGTTCTATCTCCGCTATGCTTGATGAATATCTTATTCAGTATGGCGGTGGCAGGGTGATATGTGCCGGCGGAGTTATGTGTAACTCGATTATTAAAAAAATGCTTTCGGAAAAATACGACGTCCGCTTTGCCGAGCCGTCAATGTCGGCAGACAACGCCGTCGGAGTCTGTGCACTTACCCTGAGAGCATATAAATCGGAGAAAAATAAGTGATAGATATTAATTCACTCAGAGAGCGTGATAACGCGGACGTTTTTTCTGTGTCTGCATTGAATAATTATATAAAAAATCTTTTTGAGACTAACCGTACGCTCTCGTCGGTGACGGTGAGGGGCGAGATATCCAATTTTGTTAATCACAGAAGCGGTCATCTTTACTTCTCACTTAAGGATGAAGACGGACAGATACGGGCGGTGATGTTCAGATCGAGGGCCCAGACGCTTAAGTTTATGCCCGAGACGAGTATGAAGGTCATAGTTCACGGCTCGGTCACCGTATATCCCCGCGACGGCTCCTATCAGATATACGTATCCTCTATGCAGCCTGACGGTATCGGTGCACTTTATCTTGCCTATGAGCAGATGAAGGCGAGGCTTCTCGCGGAGGGACTCTTTGACGAGGAGCATAAGCTTCCCATACCCGAGATGCCCTCGAGGATCGGCGTTATAACCTCACCCACGGGTGCGGCCGTACGCGATATTATAAACGTAACGGGACGACGCTTCCCTCAGGCAGAGGTTTTCATCTATCCTGCCCTGGTGCAGGGCGAGGGGGCGGAGGAGAGTCTTATCAAGGCACTTGATTACCTTGATTCCTCCTCGCTGTGCGAGGTTATCATTATCGGTCGCGGAGGTGGATCTATAGAGGATCTGTGGGCCTTTAACAGCGAGCGACTGGCGAGGCGTATTTATGCTGCCACAACCCCCGTCATCTCTGCGGTAGGCCACGAGACCGACTTTACGATATGCGATTTTGTTGCCGATCTGAGAGCACCCACGCCATCTGCGGCGGCAGAGCTTGCCGTTCCTGACAGACGGGAGCTGATGATGCGGCTTGATTCCTATGATGAAAGGCTCAGGCTGGCTCTCGAGCGTAAGCTTACGAGATCACGCGAGCGACTTGAATATTTAGCCGATACGACCGGCAGGTTTTCCCCTGCGAATCTTATTTTGGCAAGACGCGATGCTCTCGTCAGTCTTCGCGACCGTGCGAGCCTGTCTGTGCAGAATTATATCCGCAGGGCGAAGGACAGACTTCTTGTAAACGCGGGTAAGGCTGATGCTCTCAGCCCGCTGGCCATTCTTTCACGCGGCTATTCCATAGCTCAGCGTGAGGAGGTTATTTTAAGAAGCGTAGGCGACGCTTCTGTCGGCGATGAGATAGAAATTATTCTGTCCGACGGCAAAATGCTTGCCGAGGTAAAAGAAATCAATAAGGAGAATTAATGCCTTGAAGGATTTAAAATTTGAGGATGCAATGATAAGGCTTGAGGGCGAGGTCAAGAAGCTTGAGAGCGGTAATATGACGCTGGAGGATTCTATTGCTTCTTTTGAGGAGGCAATAAGGCTTGTAGGTATTTGTAATA
This sequence comes from Eubacteriales bacterium, assembly GCA_045546635.1. Classification (GTDB taxonomy): domain Bacteria; phylum Bacillota; class Clostridia; order Oscillospirales; family CAG-272; genus UBA1740. The sequence goes on along the minus strand of JAZQDF010000290.1, from coordinate 7,895 downwards.
AACATCTTGACAATGCAGAGCGTAGGGTTCGTCTGCTTACCGAAACGGCTGACGGCAGTATAACCGACGTTCCCTTCGATATTGGCGATGAGGCTTGACGTCCTTCTCGCCGAGAGAGACCTCGTTGACAGCAGGACGGATGCCAAGAACTTTATTCTTTCGGGTGCCGTCAGCGTAAACGGAAGGGTGATTAACAAGCCCTCCTTCGACGTTACGGGCGAGGAGGATATTTCGGTGGATAAAAGCGGTAAGAAATACGCCAGCCGAGGCGGGCTTAAGCTGGAGGCTGCACTTGACGGCTTCAGCATTGACGTCACGGGTACAATGGCACTCGACGTGGGTGCGTCCAGCGGCGGCTTTACCGATTGCCTTCTTAAACGCGGTGCAACGAGGGTTATTGCCGTCGACTCGGGCTCGGGGCAGATGGTTGAGTCATTGAGGAGCGATTCGCGAGTCCTCCTTATCGAAGGCTTCAACGCCCGCTATATGACTGCATCCGACCTTGAGTACCGTCCTGATTTCGTCGTTATGGACGTATCCTTTATTTCGGCGAAGCTTATTATACCTGCCGTGGCCTCGGTTATTGCCGCGGACGGTGGGTTCGTATGCCTGATAAAGCCACAGTTTGAGGTGGGACGCTCAGGCCTGAATAAAAAGGGAATTGTGAAGAGCGAGGCTCTGCGAAGATCTGCGGTGCAGGAGGTTACGTCCTTTGCATCGGCTTGTGGCTTTGAGCTTATCGGTATTATAGAATCTCCGATTATCGGAGGAGACGGAAACGTCGAATATCTTGCATATTTCAAAAGAGGAAATAACTAATGAAAAAAGCAATTCTGGTTCCGAACGGACAGAAGGATGCCTCCTTCGCTCTGACAAGGGCGGCGGTCAGGTGTCTTATTTCGCTGGGGATCATAGCATATATTGACGAGGAATATCAGCCTCTTGAAATTGAGGACGTTCATTTTTACTCCAATATTCCAAAGGATGCTGATTTTATCATAGTGATTGGCGGTGACGGCTCGGTCATAGATGCATCCGGGCTGGCCTTAGAGCTTGACGTACCTATAATAGGAGTTAATTTAGGCAAGGTGGGGTATCTCGCTACGTTGGATCCCGACAGACTCGATCTGCTATCCGTTATCGACAGCGGTGAGGCAGCGGTCTTGGAGAATATACTCCTCGTGGCAGAGAAGCACTCTGCCGATGGATCGGTTATTGTAAGCGAGAGGCTTGCTGTTAACGACGTGGTGGTCTCACACGACTGCTATCTCGGTATTTCAGACGTTATGCTTGAGAACGGGGGCGGAGACGCGGTGCATTACCGTGCTGACGGAATTATTCTTGCAACGCCTCAGGGCTCTACTGCATACTCACTGTCTGCCGGCGGCCCCATTATATCCCACGGCGTCGATTCTATAACCGTGACACCTATTTGTCCTCATTCCTTCTTCAACCGTTCTATTGTTTACGGCCCTGATGAGAGGATCAGAATAACAAATATGAATGAGGATGCTCTTAACGTAAGCGTGGACGGCAGACTCTTCTCCCGACTGGATAAGGGGGAATCCTGCCTCGTCTACCGAAGCGACAGGAGGATCAAAATGTATAACCTTGAGGATACAAACCTCTTTTCGACACTATCTAAGAAAATCAAGCTATTGCAGGACCTTGTATGACAGGGTGTGAAAGGACGATTTAATTATGAAAAACGCAAGACAACGCAAAATCCTTGAAATAATTGAGAAATATGACATCGATACCCAGGAAACTCTTATTAAAAAGCTGGCAGAGGAGGGGTACGTAGTAACTCAGACCACCGTATCGAGAGATATAAGACAGCTTAATCTTATTAAGGGCGTGGGTGCAAACGGCGGCTATAAATACATTGCTCCCGGAGCCGTTATCGGCAACGAGGGAAAGGCACCCGTTCTTAATTCTGCGATTACCGACGCGGTGATCAGAGTGGAGGCAGCAGGCCATATCGTTGTGGTCAGAACCTTCTCGGGTATGGCTAACGCTATTGCGGTTTGCTACGACTCGTTACATAGAGATGACATCGTTGGCTCGGTAGCGGGTGACGATACCGTTCTTCTGGTTGTTAAGACCAGCGAGGGTGCCCTGAAGCTTGAAAAGGAGCTCAGAGAATCGCTGGGCAAAAAGTAAACGTAAGCTAATTCTGGAGATGAAATAATGCTACTTTCGTTGCATATAGAGAACATAGCCGTTATAAAAAGCGTCGATTTCGATTTTTCATCGGGATTTATGGTTTTAACAGGCGAAACGGGTGCAGGTAAATCCATCGTAATAGACAGCATCAATCTCCTCCTCGGCGGTAAGGCTGAGAGGGAGCTTATCCGTCACGGTGAAGCCACGGCTATGATAAGCGGCCTGTTCGGTGATCTTTCTGATTATACCACCGCCCGTCTTGTCGAGCTTGGCGTCAGCGTTGGTGAGGACGGAACTATACTTGTTCAGCGTTCTGTCAGTGCAGACGGAAAAAACAAAATAATGCTTAATGGCAGGAGCGTAAGCCTTACCGTTCTTAAGTCGGTTATGCCTTATCTCGTCAGTATTCACGGGCAGAGTGATACCGCCAGCCTGATAAACTCGAAGAATCATCTTGAGCTTATTGACGTATACGCAGGTGCTACAGAGCTTTTAGAGAAATACAGAAGAGAATACTCGGCTCTTGAATCGGCCAGAAGAGAGAAGAACGAGCTTATTAAGAAGGCACGCGAGGGCGAGAGGATCAAGGAGATACTTGAATATCAGATAAAGGATATTGATTCCGCCTCTCTTCACAGCGGCGAGGAGGAGGAGCTCGTTGAGAAAAAGGTTAAGATAAAGAACAGCGAGAAGATCACCAAGAACTCCGAATTCGTATTCAAGGCCTTGAAGGGCAGCGAGAGGGGAAGTGTTTCCTATCTCCTTGACAGAAGCATAAGTGCACTCTCACAGATATCCGATGTTGTGCCTGCCTTCTCCGAGTATGCCGAGCGTCTTCGCGATATGCAGTATCAGGTGGAGGATATCTCGGAGGAGGTTTACGCCGTCCTCTCGGAGATCGACGACGATCCCACCGCTGCTCTTAACGATATTGAGTCAAGGCTTGACAGGATCTCCAAGCTTAAGCGTAAGTACGGACTTACCGTTGACGAGGTTCTTGCCTTCCGCGAGAGGGCGTATGCCGAATACGAGGCACTTGAGAACTCGGATGAGATGATAAAGGCACTCAGCCTTCGCGAGAGGGAGGCGTATAATCGTGCTCTTGATATTGCAAATCAGCTTCACGAGCTTCGCATTAAGGCGGCAAGGAGCCTTGAGGAGCAGGTAAAGGAAACGCTGGAGTTCCTTGATATGCCAAAGGTAGTATTCTTCGCATCAATTAAGGAGAGCTTCGAGGGAGGCGAGAAGATGCTTAACAGGGATGGCTCTGATACGGTTGAGTTTTATATCAGTGCAAACCGCGGTGCCGAGCCCCAGCCGCTTTCAAGGATCGCCTCGGGCGGAGAAATGTCCCGAATTATGCTTGCTCTCAAGAGCGTTATCGCCGATAAGGACGGCGTTCCCACCGTAATTTATGATGAGATCGACGCGGGTGTTTCGGGTAAAACGGCAAGAAAGATAGGCATAAAGATGCTTAGTCTTTCGAAAAATACTCAGCTGTTCTGCGTTACTCACAGTGCACAGATCGCCTCGCTCGGTGATATTCATTTCCTTATCAGCAAGTCTGATGTGAACGGTGCGACCGAAACCGCCGTCAGCCTGCTTGACGAGGAGGGCAGAGTTCGTGAGCTGTCGAGAATTCTCGGTGGAATCGACGTTACCGAGTCTCAGCGTGCCGCGGCAAGAGATATGCTTGCAGAGCGTAAGGATTACATTTAGATTTAAGGAGCGTTCGTGATAAGAGAGGTATTGGATTTTCTCAAAGCGAATGAAGTTGAATACAGGGAGAATTACACCTTGGCAGGACTTTCGCCGATTAAGATAGGCGGAGAGTCAAGTATCGTCAGCTTTCCTGATAATATATCAAAGCTGATTTGCTTGGTGGATTATCTTGAAAACATTAAAATCAAACACAAAATCGTGGGCAGAATGTCGAACACTCTGTTTTCCGATTCAAAATATGACGGTGTGGTTATCCGCACCGATAGAATTCGGCAGTATGAGATAAGAGATAAGACGGTCTTTGCATACTGCGGCGTAGGTCTGCCGCGACTTGCACACGCTTGCTCTGTTGCAGGGCTTAGCGGCTTGGAGGCTCTGTCGGGTATCCCCGGTAGCGTTGCCGGTGCTGTTATCGGTAACGCAGGAGCATTTGGCGGTGAGATCTCGGATAGAATTATCTCCGTATCGCTTTTTGATAAATGCACGGGGGAGATTATCAGGCTCGAGGGGGATAAGCTTGGCTTTTCCTACCGTAATTCGCTGCTTAAGGGCGGCGGGCTTGTTCTTTTATCCTGCAGCCTTCGTATGTGTGAGAGCGATCCTGATACCGTTAAAAAGGAAACCGATCGCATAAGAGAGATAAGAAAAAATACCCAGCCTACCAATATGCCGTCGCTTGGAAGCACCTTTAAGCGTCCCGATACAGGTACGCCCGCTGCCCGTCTTATTGACCTCTGCGGACTAAAAGGATGCTGTGTCGGTGGATGCTCGGTATCCGAGAAGCACGCCGGGTTTATCGTTAATACGGGTGGTGGCACCGCAGACGATTACATTGAATTAACAGAAAAGGTACGGGCTGACGTTTTCACCAAATATGCAGTCAGACTTCATACCGAGGTTGAATTTGTTTAGAATTATGGAGGAGCTATGTCGGTATCTTCGGAGCAGAAGCAGGAAATAATTGAATATACCTATAAATCCTCCTGCTGCAGAAGGGCTATTCTTTACGGCGTTCTGTTCGCAAAGGGGCAGGCGGATAATAAGAGAGTAACTATTTCACTTGAGAGGCGTGAATACGCCGAGTTTGTATCAAGGCTTGCCTCGGAGTTCTACGGCAAGGAGCCTGAGATTTACCGTTCGCCTAAGGGGGGCAGAAGCATATACGTATCCTTCGATTCTCCATCTGCCGCGAAATATCTTCAGGAAATCGCAGAGCTTAGTACGGCGGATATCGGCAACCTTGTTATTCTTAAATGCAGGGGCTGCCTTTCCTCCTTCCTGCGAGGGGTGTTTCTTGCGGCGGGCAGACTCTCCGATCCCCAGGTACAGTATGCACTTGATTTTTCCCTCGGTGACAGAACGGGGCTGTTTGCAGACGCCCTTCGGGGACTTGATATGCTTCCGCGTGTTTCCAATAGAAAGAGCGGTGCTATGCTTTATTTCAGACGCGGCGAGGATATAGAGAGCTTTTACGGTCACGCGGGACTTAACAGCGTTGTATTTAACGTTATTGAAAGAAAGATAACGACCCTGGCACGCAGGGAAACGCAGCGATATCTTAATTGTGTTACAAAGAACTATGACAGAATGACCGTTGCCTCTGAGCGACAGCTGAAGATTATCAGGCGTCTTGAGGCTCATAATCTTTTATCCTCACTTCCCGATGAGCTTGAGCAGACGGCAAGGGTAAGGCTTGAATATCCCGACCTGCCTCTGTCCTTGCTTACCACGAAAATGACCGAGTCTATTACGAAGTCGGGGCTTTCTCACAGATTTAAGAGGATAGAGGAGCTCGGTCGCGAGCTTTTGGGAATTGACGAGGAATAAAAAGCTTAAGGCTAAAAAATACAATTTTTAGAAAGGAACAAGCTATGGGAGAATTCGTTCATTTACATCTCCATACAGAATACAGCCTGCTTGACGGCCAGACCAGAATATCTTCCATAGCCGATAAGGCGTTGGAGCTTGGCCAGGATGCCGTTGCGATAACAGATCACGGTGTTATGTACGGTGCGGTGGAGTTTTACCGATCGCTGAAGGAGAAGGGAATAAAGCCTATTATCGGCTGCGAGGTCTACGTAGCACCACGCTCCCGTCATCTTAAGGAGGGACGGCAGGATTCCTCGGGAAATCACCTTATTCTTCTCTGCAAGAATGAAATAGGCTATAGAAATCTTTCTTATATGGTCTCGATGAGCTTTATAGACGGCTTCTATTCAAAGCCCCGTGTGGATATGGAGCTTCTCCGTTCACACAGCGAGGGACTCGTTGCTCTCTCGGCCTGTATTGCGGGTAGGATACCCCAGCTTATTCTTTCGGGCAGTATGGCAGAGGCGGAGGCTGCGGCACTTGAGCTTCGTGATATATTTGGCGACGACTTTTATCTTGAGGTGCAGAATCACGGACTTGACGACGAGCGTCGGGCAAACTACGGCCTGAAGCTTATCAGTGAGAAATACGGAATACCTCTCGTAGCCACCAACGACGTTCATTATCTTGAGCGTTCGGATGCCGACACTCAGGCAACGCTTATGTGTATTCAGATGAATACGCTTCTCAGTGACGGCAGGCCTCTCGGCTTTGAAACCGACGAGTTTTATTTCAAGAGCAGCGAGGAGATGAAGGTTCTCTTCGCAGGCTTTAAGGATGCTGTGAGAAATAGCGTTCTTATTGCAGAAAAGTGTAATTTTGATTTTGATTTTGACCATCTTCATCTTCCCGACTTCAGACCCGAGGGCGGCAAGACTCACGCTGAAAAGCTTCGTGAGGACGCTTACACCGGCTTTAATCGGAAGATAAACGAGGGCAGAATTACTTTCTCCACACATACGAGGGCGGAATACGAGGCGAGGATCGAATACGAGCTTTCGGTCATTGATAAAATGGGCTTTAACGCTTATTTCCTTATCGTCAGCGATTTCGTCAACTACGCCAAGTCGAAGGATATACCCGTAGGTCCCGGCCGAGGCTCGGGTGCGGGCAGCCTTGTGGCGTTTCTCGTAAGCATTACGGACGTAGATCCTATGTGCTTCGATCTTCTCTTCGAGCGATTCCTGAATCCCGAGAGAGTTTCGATGCCCGATTTTGATATAGATTTCTGCTATAACCGTCGCGAGGAGGTTATAGATTACGTTAAATCGAAGTACGGCGACGATAAGGTGGCACAGATAGTCACCTTCGGTACACTTGCTCCCCGTGCGGCGGTGCGTGACGTCGGCCGTGCTATTGGACTGCCATACGGTAAGGTTGATACGGTGGCCAAGCTTATTCCCCGTGATGCGGCAAAAATAGAGGATGCAATATCCACCTCCGAGCTTCGGGCGTTGTATACCGCGGATGAGGAGGTAAAGAGGCTTCTTGATCTCAGTATGAAGCTTGAGGGTATGCCGAGGCACGCCTCGACTCACGCGGCAGGCGTGGTAATTACCGAGAAGCCTACTTATGAATACGTCCCTCTTTCCTATAGCGGAACGGGTGTGGTCACTCAGTTCGATATGAATACCGACGCCCTGCTGGGACTTGTAAAGTTTGATTTCCTCGGCTTAAGATATCTTACCGTTATTGCCGACGCCGAGAGAGAGATAAGAAGACATACTCCGGATTTTGACGTCACGAAGATTCCCCTCGACGATAAGGAGACCTTTGCTCTTCTTTGCGATGCAAGGACGGACGGAGTATTCCAGCTTGAGTCGGGTGGTATGAAGCAGGTTTTGACCAAGCTTTTGCCCTCCTGCCTTGAGGATATTATTGCCTGCGTGGCTCTTTACCGTCCCGGACCTATGGATTCTATAGACAGCTTTATTGCCCGTAAGCACGGTAACGAGAGGATCGAGTATAGGATCCCCGAGCTTCGTGAGATTCTTGACGTTACCTACGGCTGTATAGTTTATCAGGAGCAGGTAATGCAGATTTGCAGAACCCTTGCAGGATATTCATACGCCAGGGCGGATATCGTGCGTCGTGCTATGTCAAAGAAAAAGACCTCGGCTATGCAGGCCGAGCGTGAG
>JAZQDF010000289.1:0-1685 GCA_045546635.1 Eubacteriales bacterium | reverse complement strand
CTAAGACCGCTTGGCCTCCGACTTTCAGGAACAAACGCTTCTGTATATCCTTTGGAGCAGAATCTATCTCGTCGATGATGGCGGTACAGAGCATAATATTCTTCTCCTCATCACCCGTATTTATAATGAAGATATGCTCTCTGTTCATCCTCTTGGACACTCTAAGCAGTCGCTTCAGATTATCCTCGGGTGATATGGAGGAGATAAAGGCGATCTCGTCAAGATACAGCTTCTCACAGCCGCTGTCTGAGATGTTATCGATAATAACCTTGCTTCTTCTCTTCTTATCGCTTATATATATCGCCACGTTCTGCGGATTATTACCGAAAAGATAAAGCTTGTCCTTCCAGGTAATAGTAGCCTTGATAGCCTGTATCCTGCACCAGATATGCTGAATAGTAAGGGACAGCGTCAGCATTATGGTATTTACGAGGACGAGAACGAAGCAGAAATAAACGGTAATTTTATAAAGCTCGTTTGCCTGCATAAGCGAGGCGATGTCCTCGGTCTCATATTTTAAAACTATAAGGTTTATGATCTTATGTATTGATTTGAAGATGGCGATGCCCCAATTGGTTCCGCTGTTAAGATAGCTGATGAAGTAAAGGGGGATCGCGGTCAGGTAAACTATGGCAAATTTACCCTTTTTAAAGCTTCGCACGAAGATGATCTGCTGCTTACGCTTTTTGAAAACCACGTTGCCGAGGATATACAAAGCCTCGATAAGCAGGGCGATCAAACAGATCATCGTAACGATGTTAATATACATTTTTATTTCCTTTTCTTTTTAGTTTGGGAATTGCTCTTTGACCTCTTAGACTTATTCTCGGACTTCTCTACCGATACCGTCTCGACCTCCGACTCGTCGGTAAGCTCACGTTTCTTCAGAGAGACCTTCTTGATTTTTCTCTTTTGCTCTCTTTCTCCGATCCTCGCCTTAAGCTCGTCGGCCTCCTTCTTCGATCTGATCTCCAGGTGAGTTTTAGCAACCAGATCCTTGCCCTTGTGCTTGGTGGCGGTGACGAAGCCCTCTGACTGCATATACGCCGTCCATCTGATATGCTCGTAGGCATCGTCCTCGGTCTGACCGAGATTATCAAGAACGGTTCTGTAGACCACGCTGGCTATCGAGCTGCTTCTGTTGTACTCAGGTCTGTTGAAGTAAACGCCCTCAATCTCCTTATTCTTCGCCAGAAGCTTTGCCTTATTGGTCTCAAGATCATTTTCAATTTTTAAAATACGATCGGTGATTCGGGAGTACACAAAGAAATCGGCAATTCTGTAAAGAATCTCTATCTTGCTCAAGCGACTCCTCTGCTGAATACGAAGAAGAATTTTCTTCTCCCTCTCAAGTATATCTATTTTATCCTCAATATTGTGCTTTTCTTTAAGAGTTTTGCTATAGTTATGCAGGATATTGCTCTTCTCTACGATGAATTGCTTATCGTCGATCTTCGTCCACTTGTTATCCACCTTAAGAGCCTCGTCCTCAAGACTGGTCTGCTCGATAACGGGAACCGAATAGCAGGTCTGAAGGTCGCCTATGAACTTGATCTCGCATCTGTCATCGTGCATACCCTTGTTGTTGATAAGCGTTTCGCTCTTGACCGCGTTATACACAACCGAGTATATTGTCGAAACGCAGTCGGTGCTCTTTACAACCCTATATTTTTTCTTTGCCGATG
>JAZQDF010000288.1:0-2237 GCA_045546635.1 Eubacteriales bacterium | reverse complement strand
ATCTCACCTGCAACGCGGTCAACGTACTGCTTCGGTGTGATGCCTGCCTCGGATGCAAGATTCTCGATCTTCTGACCGTGCTCGTCGGTGCCTGTGCAGAGGAATACATCCCTGCCCTGACTCTTCTGGAAGCGGGCGAAGGCGTCTGCCATAATGATCTCATAGGTGTTGCCTATATGAGGCTTACGCGATGCGTATGCGATCGCCGTGGTTAAATAGAATTTTTTCATATTTCAGTTCTCTCTTTCTGCGTGCGAATGAGCACGCATATTTTGTCATTTAATATTTTAGCACAAATTTTGGTAAAATACAAGGGGGAGAGGTAACAAATTCGGGATTTTAGATTTTTAATAAAAAATTAATCGGTTTGAGGCGGAGGGCTGTTGACTATTCTGCCATTTTGATATATAATATATTTGACAAATGTATATTACACCAACGGAAATCAATGGAGATAATTATGTCAGCTTTGATAGTCGTTTCAGGAATTATCCTCACCTGTGTCTGCGGAGGGCTTGCTACCCTGTTTTTGATCTCGTTTAAGCGAGAAAGATTTATTAACGCACTGGTCTTCAAGGGCCTGGCTAGTCTATGCTTCGTGGTCTTCGGTGCCATAAGCTGCTTTATAAATCCAAGCTCCATATCCGAGCTGCTTATATTTCTGGGGCTGTGTCTCGGGTTAATAGGCGACGAGCTTATTGCCCTATGCCAAGTGTTGCCGAAATACGATATGGGGCTCTTCATCGGTGGCGGAGCCTTCTTCCTTGTCGGGCATATTATTTACGCCACCTCTTTGCTTTTGCGGGGTGGGATAAGCTGGATTTCGCTTGCCCTATCATTCATTATCGCCGCGGCGGTCAGCATTATTTATGAAAAGCGGAAGAGATTTCTTTCTCCCGAGATGAAAAGACCGCTGGTGCTGTATCTTGGAATAGTGATATTTATGATGGCAACGGCCATTGGAGCCTTCGTCGGTCATATTTCTTTAGGTACGGGACTGTTTGCACTTGGCGGTGTTATGTTTGTGGTCAGCGATAACATTCTTTTCGCCTACAAGCTTGGCAAGGAGGCGAGGTTCTCGCAGAATATCATTCTTCACGTCACGTATTACATTGCCCAGCTTGCGATCGCCTGGAGCATTTCGCTGCTGTGATAGGTATGAAGTGGCGAAGACGGCTAAATATTTTGATTTTTTCAAAAAATTGCTGTTGACATTTTAATTTCGTTGTGCTAAAATATTTTCATTAGACCACGTCTTATGGATACGGGCTGCACAGAGAGCCGTTGTTTGGTGAAAAACGGAGAGAACGCCCATAAGGTACCAGCTATGCAAAGCGAGCAAGCTCGCGATGAAATTTGCCTTTCGGCAAATGAAATTCGCAGAGCGAATGAAATCTGCCTTTGGCAGATGAAATCCACCGATGGTGGATAGCTTTGGAAATTTCATATTAATGAGTTAAACGCTCGGGTGGAACCGTGCAAAGTGAATGCAGAATTCAGAATGTAGAATTCAGAATTATTATGTTTTTTGCACCCCGAAAGGCAAGTTGTGTCTTTTGGGGTGTTTTTATTTTACAAATTACCGAAAAAGGAGAAAAATACAATGGCTAAGATTATTTTTAGCAGCGGCGAGATATACGAGGGCGATTCTGTTTCCGTATATGAAGCTGCAAAGGCTACCTTTGGCAGCCTGTCCCGCGAGGTGCTCGCAGCACTTGTAAACGGCGAGGCAAAGGAGCTTTCTACCGTTATTGAGGGCGAGGCAGAGGTTAAGCTTCTCACCTTCAAGGACATGAGGGCAAGGAGATATTCAGACACACCGCGGCACATATTATGGCCCAGGCGGTTAAGCGTCTGTACCCCAACACAAAGCAGACCATCGGCCCCGCAACCGAGACCGGATATTTCCAGGACTTTGATGCGGAGATATCCTTCACACCCGATATTCTCAAGAATATTGAGGGCGAGATGAAGAAGATCGTTAAGGAAAATCTTATAATCACACGCAAGGTTCTCTCCAAGGCGGAGGCTATCGAGCTGTTCAAGAGCCTCGACGAGCCCTACAAGGTTGAGAGAATCGAGGAGCTGCCCGAGGATGCGGAGATCTCTATCTACACCCAGGGCGAGTACACCGATCTTTGTCACGGTCCCCATCTTCACTCCACGGGTGCGGTAAAGGCCTTCAAGCTTACGCAGTGCACAGGTGCCTACTACAAGGGTGACCAGAACAACAAGAT